>JAUNTQ010000114.1 GCA_030538605.1 Pseudomonadota bacterium | reverse complement strand
TGGGCCTGCTGGGCCAGGGCGGGGGCGAAGGCCAGCGTGCAGGCCAGCGCGGCGACGGTGTGGCGAAGGCTCATGGTGGTTTCAGTCTCCAAGGGGTTAAGAAAAACTGTCGATGGCCCTCGGAAGGTCGCGGAGCAGACCATCCGGGGGTGCCGTGGCCGGGCCTGTACCGGCCACTGGCACCGTCCCCCTGGGGGGACGGCGCCGCAGGCGACTCAGGGGGGGTGTCATCACGGCTTGATGTAGTCGGATACCGGCACCCAGCGCCCGTTCTGGATTTGCGACAGGCGCGAGGTGGTGTTGCCGATGCGCTTGGTGGCGCTGAAGCTCACGGGCGGGCTGCCGAAGATGTCGCTGGGCACGCTGAGGGTGTCCATGGCGGCGATGAGGCTGTCGGTGGTGAGCTGGGGGCCGGCCTTGTCGGCGCCCTTGACGAAGAGGTCGATCAGCGCGTAGCCGTAGGCGGAGAACACCGAAGGCTCTTCCTTGAAGTGCGCCTGGTACTTGCCGGCCCATTCGCGCAGCGCGGGCGAGGCGTCGTCGAGGTAGGGGTTTTGTACCGTCATGGTCGCGTACAGGCCGTCCATGGGTTTGCCGCCGAGCTTGTGGATGAGGTCGGTGTAGGCCGCGACCGAGGCGAAGAAGGTGGGGTTGAAGCCGATCTTGCGCGCTTCGGCGATGGTGCCGATGGTCTCGCGGATGATGGTGCCCAGCACCACCATGTCGCAGCCGGCCGCGCGCATGCGCGCCACTTGCGACGAAAAGTCGGTGGCGCCGCGCTTGAAGCTGGTCTTTTCGACCAGCGCGCTGCCCATGTCCTTCATGGCCGCTTCGGCGCCGCGCAGCACTTCCAGGCCGAACTCGTCGTCCTGGTAGATGGCGCACACCTTCTGCGCGTTCTTGTCCTTGACCATGCGCGGCAGCACCGTGTGCATCTGGTCGTAGTAGGTGCTGAGCATGGCGTATTTCAGCCGGTGCGTAGGCTCGTACATCTCGCGCGCGGCGGTGAGCGGCATGAAGTTGACGACGTTCTTGCCGAACAGCACGGGGAAGGTGGCCAGGTTCTGCGCGGTGCCGATGTGGCCGGCCATGACGAAGATCCTGTCCTGGTTGACCAGCTTTTGCGCGGCCAGCACGGCGCGGCGGGGTTCGTAGCCCGAGTCTTCCACGCGCAGCACGAGCTTGCGGCCGTGTACGCCGCCGGCGGCGTTGGCCTCGTCCACGCGCATCTGCATGCCCATGCGCGCCTGCTTGCCGTAGCCGGCCAGCGGGCCGGACAGGTCCTGGATGCTGCCCAGGGTGATTTCGCTGGCGCTCACGCCCTGCTGGGCGGGCTGCGCCTGTGCGGGCGCGGCGGCCAGCAAGCTGGCGGTCAAGACCGTCAGGGCGGTGAGGGTGCCGCGTGTGATGCGTGTCATGAACTTGTCTCCCGGTGTGGTGCCACGGCCCGGCGGGTGCGGCGGTGCGCCCATTGTGGGCAGTGACGGCCTTGGTTCTTACAGCGATAACCCTGAGTTTGCTTCAATAAAGTGAGCTGCTTGCGCATGATATACAACGTTTTCAAATGCTTTTTGGATTGAAATCGTTGTGTATCAAGCGCAAGAAGCTATCAAAATAAATATTCCAGCAAGAAGCCTTCAAGAAAGGCGGCTGCGGCTCACTTGCCATACATCGCGTCGATCTGCGTGGCGTATTTGGTCTGCACCAGCTTGCGCTTGAGCTTCATGGTGGGGGTCAGCTCCTCGTCTTCTGCCGTGAGTTGCGTGTCGAGCAGGAAGAACTTCTTGATCTGCTCGACGCGAGCAAACTTCTTGTTCACCCCGTCGATCACGTCTTGAATCAGCGCTTGCACCTCGGGCGAGCGCGTGAGGCTCGCGTAGTTGGAAAACGGCACGTCGTGGTCCTGCGCGAATTTCTCGACGTTTTCCTGGTCGATCATGATGATGACCACGAGGTAGGGCTTCTGGTCGCCAATCACCACGGCGTCGGTCACGTAGGGGCTGAACTTGAGTTCGTTCTCCAGCTCGCTGGGCGTGACGTTCTTGCCGCCGGCGGTGATGATGATGTCCTTCATGCGGTCGGTGATGCGGAAGAAGCCATCGGCGTCCACCGCGCCCACGTCGCCCGTGCGCAGCCAGCCGTCGTCGGTAAACGTTTCGGCGGTTTTCTCGGGCTGGTTGAGGTAGCCGGCGAACACGTTCGGCCCGCGCACCTGGATTTCGCCCGTGGCCGCGTCGATGCGCACGTCGTTGAAGCTGGCTGCGGTGCCGATGGAGCCGGGGCGGATGCGCTCGGCCGGCACGCCGGTAGATGCGCCGCAGGTCTCGGTCATGCCCCACACCTCCAGCATGGGCACGCCCAGCGCCAGGTACCAGCGCACCAGCTCGGGCGAGATGGGCGCAGCGCCTGTGACCAGAAAGCGCGCGCGGTGAATGCCGATGAGCTTGCGCACGTTGTCCAGCGCCAGCCAGCGCGCCAGCATGAACTGCGCCTTCAGCGCCGTGGGCACGGGCTGGCCGGCCAGCACGCGCTCGGCAATGCGCTGGCCCACGCCGATGCCCCAGGCGTACACGGCCTGTTGCAGCCGCGTGCCTTCTTTCAGCGCGATCATCACGCCGGAGTAGAACTTCTCCCACACGCGCGGCACGGCGGTGAAGACGGTGGGGGCGATCTCGCGCACGTTCTCGGGCACGGTGTCGGGGTTTTCGACGAAGTTGAGCTTGGCCCCGGTGTAGAGCGAAAAATATTCGCCCCCCATGCGCTCGGCGATGTGGCACAGCGGCAGAAAGCACATGCACTCGTCGTTCGCGTCGCGCGAGATCAGCGTGTTGAAGCCGCGCATGGTGTAGGTCAGCCCGCCGTGCGTGTGCATGGCGCCCTTGGGCTTGCCGGTGGTGCCCGAGGTGTAGACGAGGATGGCCAGGTCGCCCGGCTGCACGGCGGCGGTGCGCTCGGCCACGGCCTGCGGGTGGCGCGCCAGCTGTTCGCGGCCCAGCGTGCGCAGGGCGTCGAGGCTCATCACGCCGGGGTCATCCAGATCGCGCAGGCCCTCCATGTCGAACACGACGATTTTTTGCAGCAGGGGTAGCTGGTCGCGCACTTCCAGCGCCTTGTCGAGCTGCTCGTCGTCTTCGACGAACAGCACGCGCGTGCCTGAGTCGCTGCTGAGGTAGTGCACTTGCTCGGCGGCGTCGGTGGGGTAGATGCCGTTGGACACGCCGCCCGCCGAGAGCACGGCCAGGTCGGTCAGCACCCATTCGAGCACGGTGTTGGAGAGGATGGAGGCGGTGTCGCCCGCAGCGAAGCCCAGCGCGATCAGGCCGGCGGCGATCTCCTGCACGGCTTCGGCGGTTTGCGCCCAGGTCCAGGCGCGCCAGATGCCGAGCTTTTTCTCGCGCAGCCAGATGTCGGGGCCGCGCGCGGCCACGGCGTTGGCAAAGATGGCGGGCACGGTGTCGCCTTGCAGCACCACGTGCTCGTTGGGGCGGATGTGGCTCAGATCCCAGAGTTTGGACATGGCTTATCTCCAGGTTTTCTTTTTCTTCCAGCGCCGCTCGCCGCGCACGCCTTCTTGCTTCATGCCGAGGTAGAACTCCTTGATGTCGTCCTTCTCGCGCAGGCGCGCGCAGGTGTCTTCCATGACGATGCGGCCGTTTTCCAGCACGTAGCCGTAGTCCGATGCGTTCAGCGCCATGTTGGCGTTCTGCTCGACCAGCAGCAGCGTGGTGCCGCGCTCGCGGTTGATGCGCACGACGATCTCGAAGATTTCCTTGGTGAGCTTCGGTGACAGGCCCAGGCTCGGCTCGTCGAGCAGGATCAGATCGGGGTTGGCCATCAGCGCGCGGCTGATCGCCAGCATCTGCTGCTGCCCGCCCGACAGCAGGCCGGCAGCCTGTGCCTGGCGTTCTTGCAGGATGGGGAAGTAGGCGTAAACCTGTTCCATGTCGCGCGCCACGCCGTCGCGGTCGTGCCGGGTGTAGGAGCCCATCAGCAGGTTGTCGTGGACGCTCAAAAGCGGAAACACCTCGCGCCCTTCGGGCACATGGCTCAAGCCCTGCTGCACGATGAAGGCGGGGTCTTTGGCGGTGACGTCGGCGCCCTTGAAAGTGACGCTGCCTTTGCGCGGGTCGATGATGCCGGAGATGGTCTTCAAGATGGTGCTCTTGCCCGCGCCGTTGCTGCCCAGCACGGTGGCGATCTCGCCGCGCCGCACTTGCAGGCTCACGCCGCGAATGGCCTTGATGGGGCCGTAGGCGCTTTCCACGTTGGAGAGCTTGAGCAGCACGTTGTCCGTGGCGGCCTGGTTCATGCGGGCCTCCGCAGCGAGGACACGTCGTCGATCGAGCCGAGATACGCCTCCACCACGCCGGGGTCGGCCTGCACCTCGGCGGGGGTGCCGGTCGCCAGCACCTGGCCCTGGTTCATGGCGACCACACGGTCGGACACCTTGGCGACCAGGCCCATGTCGTGCTCCACCATCAGCACCGTCACGCCCAGCTCGTGCACGATGTCCTGGATCCAGAAGGCCATGTCGTCCGTCTCCTCCACGTTCAGGCCGGACGAAGGCTCGTCCAGCAGCAGCAGGCGCGGCTCGGCGCACAGCGCGCGTGCCAGCTCCACCACCTTGCGCACGCCGTAGGGCAGGCCGGCCACCATGGTGTCGCGGTAGTGCTGCAAGTCGAGCAGCTCGATCACCTGCTCCACCTTCTCGCGCGCGGCCACTTCGGCGCGGCGCGTGGCGGGGGTGAACAGCAGCTCGCTCCACAGGCCCGTCTGCCGGTGCGTGTGGCGGCCAATCAGCAGGTTGGCGAGCACGCTGGCGTGCTCGAACAGCTCGATGTTCTGGAACGTGCGCGCAATGCCCAGCCGCGCCACGCGGTGCGGCGGCTGCACGGTGAGCTTGAGCATGCCCTCTGGCCCGGCGTAGTCGATCTCGCCCGCCGTCGGCGTGTAGATGCGGCTGATGAGGTTGAACACCGTCGTCTTGCCCGCGCCATTGGGGCCGATCAGCGTGAACACCTCGCCCCGGCGCACGTCGAAGCTCACGTCGTTGACGGCCATCACGCCGCCGAAGCGCACGCTCAGGTTGCGGGCCGATAGCAGGATGTCGTTGGTCATGTTTCAGTGATCCGTTGCGCTGACATGACGAATGACGGCGCCCTGGCGAGCGCATGACGAATGACCTGGGGCAAGGGCAGGCAGGGCGCTTGTGTCATTTGTCATGGCGCGCCAGTGCCGGTCATCGAGCGAAGCGAAGTCATGTGTCATTTGAGGCGATCCGATTTCTGGAACGACTTCTGCCGCTTGAACATGCCCTTGCGGTAGAACGGGAACATCTGGAACCAGGTGCGCACCTTCAGCCAGCGCCCGTACAGGCCCATCGGCTCGAACATGACGAAGGCGATCAGCACCACGCCGTACACCACGCCTTGCAGGCCCGGCGCCTGGCCGATGGCCGCGGGCAGGTAGTCCTTGACCATCGAGATGGCCTGCGGCATGGCGATGAGGAAGATGGCACCCAGAAACGCCCCATGCACCGAACCCAGCCCGCCGATGACGATCATCAGCAGCAGGTCGATGGATTGCAGGATGCCGAACTGCTCGGGCGAGAGAAAGCGGATCTTGTGCGCATACAGCGCGCCGCCCACGCCCGCCAGCGCGGCAGACAGCGCGAACGACAGCGTCTTGTAGCGCGCCAGGTGAATGCCCATGCTCTGCGCCGAGATCTCCGAATCGCGGATCGCCACGAAGGCGCGGCCCGTCGGTGAGCGCAGCAGGTTCAGCATGCCCAGCGTGGCAACCACGGCGATCACCAGACACAGAAAGTAGAAGCCGGCCGTGGATTCGATGCGCCAGCCGAACAGATCGGGCACGTCCACCATCAGCCCGGCGTTGCCGCCGGTCACGTGCTCCCAGCGGGCGAACACCTCTTCCACGATGAAGCCGAAGGCCAGCGTGGCGATGCCCAGATAAATGCCCTTGAGCCGCAGCGCCGGCAGCCCCACCATCACGCCCACGGCGGCGGCCAGCCCGGCCGAACACGCCAGCGCCAGCGGAAACGGCCAGCCCGCGCCCGTCAGCACCGCCTGCGTGTAGGCGCCCACGCCCAGAAAGGCCGCGTGCCCGAGCGAGAACTGCCCCGTGAAGCCCGCCAGCAGCATCAGCCCCAAGCCGACGATGCCGTAGATCAGCACGAAGGTAAGCTGCGACAGCCAGTAGTCGCCCACCATCCACGGCGCGGCCAGCAGCGCCAGCGCCAGCAGCCCGTACCAGAACAGCTGCCCGGTGTGCTTGACGAGGCGGATGTCCTGCTCGTAGCTGGTCTTGAAGATGAAACGCATGTTGTTCTAGACCTTCTTGCGCAGCTTGTCGCCAAACAGCCCGTTGGGCCTGACCATCAGCATGATCAGCACCACCACGTAGGCGGCCACGTCCTTGAAGCCTTCGGGCAGGTAAAAGCCCGAGAGCGATTCCACGATGCCGATGATCAGCCCGCCCACGATGGCCCCCGGCAGGCTGCCAAAGCCCCCCACCACGGCGGCGGGAAACGCCTTCAGCCCAATGAAGCCCATGTTGGCGTGTACGAAGGTGATGGGCGCCAGCAGCAGCCCCGCAATCGCCGCCACGGCAGCAGCCAGCGCCCACACCAGGCCGTTGAGCCGCTTGACCGGAATGCCCATGTAATACGCCGCCAGCTGGTTCTGCGACGAGGCCTGCATGGCAATGCCCAGCTTGCTGTAGCGGAACATGGCGTACAGCCCCAGGCACAAGAGCGCCGTGACGCCGATCACCACCACCTGCTCGGCAGACAGCACCAGCTCGCCCAGGCGCCACACCATGCCCTGGTAGGGCACGGGCAGCGTGTGCGTTTCGGTGCCGATGGCCGGAATCATCGTGATCAGCCCGCGCCCCACGTAGCCCAGGCCGATGGTGAGCATGACGATGGAAAACGCCGGCTGGCCGAGGATGGGGCGGATCACGATGCGCTCGGTCGCCATGCCCACCAGCGCCAGCGCGGCAATGGACGAGAGCACCGCCAGCCAGAACGGAAAACCCAGCAGCGTCATCGCCGCCAGGCCGCCAAAGGCACCCAGCATCATCAGCTCGCCCTGGGCAAAGCTGACCGTCTCGGTCGCCTTGTAGATGAGCACGAAGCCCAGCGCGATCAGGCCGTAGATGCAACCTTGCGCAATGCCGCTGATCACCAGTTGCAGGAACTGCAAGTCGTCTCCTTGGGGGTTTCGGGAAGGTCTCGGCACCTGTGGTCAGGCGCGAGCCGGGCCACTCTAGCGGCGCATGCCGCTTGGCGCGCCCCGGAAAACCCTAGGGCGCTGTCGCAGGCTGGACAACCATAAGTTATTTTCACCAAGCAATCACTTGGTGAAAATACCAAGTTGCCCTGATGAGGCGTGGCGTGAGGTCAAAAAAAACGGAAACAGCCGGTGCCTGGGCCGCGCCGATGACTGCGCCTGTGGCGCCATGACCTTGGCTGCGCCTTCGATGACGGCGCTGCGCGCCATGACTTGCGGTCATGCGCCCGCAGGGCGCGTCATCGAAGGCCGCAGGCCAAGGTCATCGAGCGCAGCGACGCCATGCCTCAAAACAGCAGCACGATGCGCCCCTTGGCCTGCCCGGTGTCGAACAGCCGGTGCGCCTCGACGGCCTGGGCGGCGGGGAAGGTGGCGGCCACGTCCAGCGGGAGCTGGCCGCGCCCGGCCATGTCGCACAGGCGGGCGATGGCGGCGTGGTCGGTCATGCGCGGGCGCACGTTGGCCATGGCCGAGGTGATGCCCCGGCCCAGCGCGCCCAGATCGGCCCGGGGCGAGACCACGCGCCCGCCGTCGCGCACGGCCGGAAGGTGCTGCGCATGCGCGGGCGTGGTGTCGAACAGGCCGTCCACGCCCTGGGGTGCCAGGCTTTGCAGGGCGGTCATCCCGTCGGCGCCGCGCGGCACGAAGGCATCGGCGCCCAGGCGGCGCAGCATGTCGGCATCACTGGCCTCGGCCAGCGCGAGCACGCGCAGGCCATCCGCGTGGGCCAGGGCCACCACGAAGCGCCCCACGGCCCCGGCGGCGCCGGCCACCAGCAGCGCATCGCCCGGGCGCAGCCCCAGCAGATCCAGCCCGGCCCGCGCGGTGAGCGCGGGCATGAGGAACGACGCGGCCTGCGCGCTGCCAACCCCGCGCGGCGCCGCCGCCACCGAGTCGGCAGGCAGCACCACGTATGCGCTGTAGCCGCCGTGCGCGCCAAAGCTGTTGACCAGCGCCACCACCTCGGTGCCCACCGCCAGGTCGCCGCGCGGGGGGGCACCGGGGCCGAGGGCATCGACCACGCCGGCCACGTCCATGCCGGGCACGTAGGGCTTGGGCGCGTCGCCATACCAGTCGGCCAGCGCGCCCTGGCGCAGCATCACGTCGGCGGGGTGGATCGCCGCCGCCGTCACCCGCACGCGCACTTCGCCCGCGCCGGGCCTGGGGGTGGGCAGATCGACCAGGTGCAACACCTCGGGGCCGCCGTACTCGGTCAAACC
>JAUNTQ010000113.1 GCA_030538605.1 Pseudomonadota bacterium | reverse complement strand
TCCAGCGCGGCGATGGCGGCGGCGCAGGCCACCGGGTGGGCGCTGTAGGTGTAGCCGTGGGCAAACTCCAGCATGTAGTCAGGGCCGCCTGCGGCCATGAAGGTGTCGTAGATGCCCTTGGCTGCAATCACGCCGCCCAGCGGCTGCACGCCGTTGGTGACTTGTTTGGCGAAGGTCATCAGGTCGGGCACCACGCCAAAGGCATCCGCGCCTGTGTTGGCACCGCAGCGGCCAAAGCCGGTGATGACTTCGTCGAAGATCAGCAGGATGTCGTGCTGGGTGCAGATTTCGCGCAGGCGCTGCAGGTAGCCCACAGGCGGGATCACCACGCCGGCCGAGCCGCTGAAGGGCTCGACGATGACGGCGGCGATGTTGCTGGCGTCGTGCAGGGCGATCAGGTCCAGCAGCTTGTCGGCCAGCGCCTGGCCGCCTTCGGCGGGTTGGCCCTTGGCGAAGGTGCCCAGGGGCGGCTGCGTGTGCGGCAGGTGATCGGCGGGCACGGCGCTGCCGTAGAGCTTGCGGTTGCCCACCATGCCGCCGACCGAGATGCCGCCGAAGTTGACGCCGTGGTAACCCTTTTCGCGCCCCACCAGCAGTTGCTTGCCGCCCTGGCCTTTCAGACGCCAGTAGGCGCGCGCCATCTTGAGTGCCGTGTCGGCGGCCTCGGAGCCGCTGGCGGTGAAAAAGACGTAGTCCAGCCCGGCGGGCGTGAAAGCCTTCAATTTGTTGGCCAGCTCGAACGACAGCGGGTGGCCGAACTGGAAGGCGGGCGCGTAGTCCAGCTGCGCGGCCTGCTTGCCCACGGCCTCGGCAATCTCGCGCCGGCCATGCCCCAGGCCCGTGCACCACAGGCCCGAGAGGCCGTCGAAGACCTGGCGCCCCTCGCCGTCGGTGAAATAGGCACCTTGCGCGGCCACGATCAGGCGCGGGTCGCGCTTGAACTGGCGGTTGGCAGTGAAAGGCATCCAGTGCGCGTCGAGCCAGGCGGCGTCTTGGCGCGGGGCGGTGGAGGGGACGACAGGGGTGGTGGCGAGGGTCATGGGTTGTCTCCTGGGACGGGAATGCCAAACCTTTGAACGCAAAAGCCGCTAAAACTTCGCAAAAGCCGCAGAACAAGATTCTTTGGGGTCTTTCAGCGTCTTTTGCGAAGCTTCTACGCCCTTTGCGTTCAAGGGTTTGCGTTCAACCTGCCCATTGTGGCGCCCACCCATAATCCGTTCAATACGCCAACATCCATGTTCAGTTGCTGATTCATGCAAGCAAACGCGCCCCGCAGCCGCCCCGTGCTCGGCCAGTTGGCCGACATGGACTTGCGCCTGTTGCAAGTCTTCAAGGCGGTGGTCGAATGCGGCGGCCTGTCGGCGGCGGAGCTGGAGCTGAACATTGGCACCAGCACCGTCAGCCGCCACGTCAAGGATCTGGAAACGCGCCTGGGGCTCACGCTGTGTCGGCGCGGGCGGGCGGGTTTTGCGCTCACCGCCGAAGGGCAGCGCGTGTATGGCGAAACCCTGCGCCTGCTGGCGGCGGTGGACAGCTTTCGCGCCGGGGTGGACGACATTCACGACCGTATGGGCGGCGCGCTACATGTGGCGCTGTTCGACAAGACGGCCAGCAACCCGGCCGCGCACATCCACGCCGCCATGGCCGACTTCACGCAGCAAGCGCCCGACGTACGGCTGCACCTGCACGTGGGCAGCATTCAGGACATCGAGCGCGGCGTGATGGACGGCAGCTTCGCCGTCGGCGTGATGCCCGCACACCGCGCGGCGGCCAGCCTGCGCTATGACCGGCTGTTTGGCGAAACCATGCACCTGTATGGCGGCAGCGCCCATGCGCTATTCAATCAAGAGCATTCAGCGCTCGACTGGCCTTCCCTGCGGGCTCGAAAAGACTTTGCCGGCCTGGGCTACCACTCGCCCAACATGGCGCTGGCGCACAGCCGCCAGTTGCGCCGCCAGGCCACGGCCTACGAGCAAGAGGCCATTGCCACGCTGATCCTGTCGGGCCGCTTCGTCGGCTTTTTGCCCGACCACTACGCTGAAGGCTTCGTGCAGCGCGGCCAGATGCGCGCGGTGAACCCGGCACTGCTGCACTACCACTGCGACTTCGTCAGCCTGCTGCGCCGCTCGCCGCAACCGTCGCGTGCGGCGCAGGCGTTTCACCAGTGCCTGCTGCGGGCGCACGGGGTGGGTTGAAGAAGCCGTCGAAAACCGAAAACCGGACGCAGAGGACGCAAAAGAACAGCCAAAAAGGTTTTCTTTGAATTTTTTGCGTCCTCTGCGAAATCTCTGCGTCCGGCTGTTTGATTTTCCTTTGCAACATAAAAATCATGCCACAGCGCCCACAGGACAAACGCAAGTAGCTATAAAAATCAAAGCATCCGCAGCCGCCGATTCGCCTGCTACCATGCCCCGCACCCGATCATGCTGCGCACCATCCAAGTCCACCGCTACGTCACGCCGCTGCGCGAAGGCGGCTCCATGCCGGCCATTGTCGAGGGCGACGACCAGGGGCTGTACGTGCTCAAGTTTCGCGGCGCTGGGCAGGGCGTGCGGGCGCTGCTGGCCGAGGTGCTGGCGGGCGGCATCGCCCGCGCGCTGGGCCTCAACGTGCCCGAGATCGTGCTGGCCGAGCTGGACCCCGAACTCGCCCGCACCGAGCCCGACCCCGAGATTCAAGACCTGCTGCGCGCCAGCGGCGGCCTGAACGTGGCGCTGGACTACCTGCCCGGCTCAGCCAACTTCGACCCCGCCGCCGATCAGGTGGATGCCGACACCGCCTCGCGCATCGTCTGGCTCGACGCCCTCGTCGGCAACGTCGACCGCAGCGCGCGCAACACCAACTTGCTGATGTGGCACGGCCAGCCCTGGCTGATCGACCACGGCGCCACGCTCACCTTTCACCACGGCTGGCAGGCGCCCGTGGCCGATGCGGGCAAGCCGTTTGCCCCCATTGCCGACCACGTGCTGCTGCCCGCCGCCAGCCGGTTGGCGCAGGTCGATGCCGAACTGGCCGCACTTCTGACGCCCGCCGTGCTGCGCGCGGTGGTGGACGAGGCACCCGAATCCTTTCTGGCCCTGTCCGCGCAAGACCAGCCGCCGACCAGCGCGCTGGCCACGGCGGCAGCGCAGCGGCAAGCCTACCTGGGCTACTTCAGCGCCCGCGTGGCCGACCGCGCGCGCTGGCTGCAGGAGGCCGAGCGTGCGCGCGCTTGAGCTGTACGACTACGCCGTCATCCGCGTCGTGCCGCGCGTGGAGCGCGAAGAATTCATCAACGCCGGCGTCATCCTGTCGTGCCAGAAGAGCGGTTTTCTGGCCGCCGCCGTGGCGCTGGACGAAGCGCGCCTGCTGGCGCTGGATGCCGGTGTGGATCTGCCCGCGGTGCGCCGCCACCTGGCCGCCATCGTCGCCATTTGCGAAGGCGCGCCGGGCAGCGGCCCCATCGGCCAGCTGCCGCACCGCGCACGCTTTCACTGGCTGACGGCGCGGCGCAGCGCCATCATCCAGACCTCGCCCGTGCACACCGGCCACTGCACCGACGGCGCAGGCACGCTGCAGCACATCATGCAGCGCATGGTGCGGCCGCCCGACACGGCGGCATGACTGCGCCTGGCGGCGCATGACCCAAGGCCCATGGCCTTCGATGACGGCGCTGCGCGCCATGACATCAAGCCCATGTGGCACTTCGTCATGAAAGCGAAGCGAAGTCATTTCATGTCGGCGGTGGTGGTATCGAGGGCGCCGCCTCGGGGCAAGGCAGGTGGCAACGCCGGAAAAGAACGCGCTGTCAGCCATGGCCCGCAGGCGCAGCGCTGCCAGCGCACGTGCCGAGGCAGCGCGCGACTCATGGGCGAGGCGATGGGTCAGATGTGCGCCGATTCTGATGCCGGAAATGACACCAACGCCATCTGGGATTGAGCTGAAAGCTATGGTTTTTATATAAATCTTGCGTACAACCCACGGGGCTGTGAAGCGTCGGCGCGCGCCGGCCGCTTTGAATGATGGGCGTGACAGCGTGGCATCGCGTGCGTCTTTATTTTTACAAAGCAATCGCTTGGCAAAAATAAAAAGCCTTGCTATGCTGCATCGCCATGAGCCAGAACACCACCGTCACCGCGCCGCCCGCCGCCCGCCGGGGCCGCCCGCGCAAGACGGCCGAGCAGCGTGACGAGGGCAACCGCCGGCCCGAGCTGGTGCGCGCGGCGGCGCGGCTGTTTCGCACCCAGGGCTTCGACGCCACCAGCACGCGCGACATCGCCGCCGCCGCCGGCATGCAAAGCGGTTCGCCCTTCTACTATTTCGAGAGCAAGGGTGCCCTGCTGCATGCCGTGATGAAAGACGGCATGGCGCAGGCGGCGCACAGCCAGGGCGAGGCGCTGCGGCGCCTGGGCGCACGCGCCAGCGCGCACGACAGGCTGCGCGCGCTGATCCGCCAGCACTTCGAGGTGCTGCTGGGGCCGGACAGCGACTTCATTCCCGTCATGCTGTACGAATGGCGCGCGTTGACGCCCGGGCAGCAGCAGGAGATCACCACGCAGAAAGACGCCTACGAAGCCGCCTGGATGCCGGCGCTGCGCGCGCTGCACCGCACCGGCCACGTCAAGGCCAAGCCGGACGTGGCGCGCCTGCTGATCTTCGGCGCGCTGCACTGGTCGGTGCAGTGGTATTCGGCCCGCGGGCCGCTGACGCTGGACGAGATCACGCGGCAGGCCATGCTGCTGTTCACGGGGGAGGCATGAGCTATCAATCCATTTTTGCGCCCGGCCTGTTCAAGGGCCAGGTGGTGGTGGTGACGGGCGGCGGCTCGGGCATTGGCCGCTGCACCGCGCACGAGCTGGCGGCGCTGGGCGCGCAGGTGGTGCTGATCGGGCGCAAGGCCGACAAGCTGCGGGCCGTGCAGGACGAGATTGCGCAGGACGGCGGCGAAGCCAGCCATGCGGTGTGCGACATCCGGCAGGAAGACGCGGTGCGGGCCACCGTGGCGGCGGTCGTTGAACGCCACGGCGCCATCGATGCGCTGGTCAACAACGCGGGCGGACAGTACATGACGCCAGCCGAGCAAATCAATGCCAAGGGCTGGCAGGCGGTGATCGACACCAACCTGACGGGCGGCTTCCTGATGGCGCGCGAGTGCTTCACCCAGTGCATGGCCGCGCGCGGCGGCGCGGTGGTCAACATCGTGGCCGACATGTGGGGTTCGATGCCGGGCATGGCGCACAGCGGCGCGGCGCGCGCGGGCATGGTCAGCTTGACCGAAACCGCCGCCGCCGAATGGGCCACGCGCGGCGTGCGCGTGAACGCGGTGGCGCCGGGCTACATCGCCTCCAGCGGCATGGACCATTACCCGCCTGAGGCCGCGCCCCTGCTGCGCCGCATGGGCCAGACGGTGCCGCTGGGGCGCTTCGGCACCGAGGCTGAGGTGTCGGCGGCCATTGTTTTTCTGCTGTCACCGGCGGCCAGTTTCATCAGCGGCAGCGTGCTGCGCGTGGACGGCGCGCGCCCGCAGGTGCGCATGGGCTGGGGCGACGTCGCCGCGCCGCCCGAGGTGCGCGAGCGCCTGGCCATTCGCCCTTTCGAGGGCTTTCACCGCGCCGCCACACCCAAGGTATTTGCCGCATGAGCCGTTTTGAATCCCGCTTCAGCGCCCAGTCCGACGCGGCCCAGGCGCGGCGCGCCGCCATGCTGGCGCGCATCGACGCCTGGCGCGCGCTGGAGCAGCGCGCCGTCGATGCGTCGGCCAAGGCCAAGCCGCAGTTCGACAAGCGCGGCCAGCTGCTGCCGCGCGAGCGCGTGGCGCTGCTGCTGGATGCCGGTGCGCCGTGGCTGCCGCTGTCGCCGCTGGCTGGCTATCTGCAAGACACGCCGGACGCGGCCAAGTCCGTGCCCGGCGGTGGCATGGTCGCCGGCATCGGCTTCGTGTCGGGCGTGCGCTGCGTGGTGGTGGCAAGCGACTCGGGCATCGAAGCCGGTGCCATTCAACCCATGGGGCTGGACAAGGCGCTGCGCGCGCAAGAGATCGCGCTGCAAAACAAGCTGCCCTTCATCCACCTGGTGGAAAGCGCGGGTGCCAACCTGATGCGCTACCGCGTCGAAGCCTTCGTACACGGCGGCGCGCTGTTTCGCAACCTGGCGCGGCTGTCGGCGGCGGGCCTGCCCGTCATCACCGTGCAGCACGGCTCGGGCACGGCGGGCGGGGCTTACATGCCGGGGCTGTCGGACGTGGTCATCATGGTGCGCGGTCGCTCGCGCGCCTTTCTGGCCGGCCCGCCGCTGCTGCTGGCCGCCACCGGCGAAGTGGCGACCGAGGAAGAGCTGGGCGGCGCCGAGATGCACGCCAGCGTCTCCGGCCTGGGCGAATACCTGGCCGAGGACGACCGGCATGCACTGGGCATCGCGCGCGAGGTCATGGCCAGCATCTTCAAGCCCAATCGGCCTTCAGCGACCGCTGGGCAAGCGCTAGAAGCTATTGAATCAGTAGCATTCGCGCCCGCTGCCGCCGACGAACTGCTGGCCCTGATGCCCGCCCACCACCGCGAGCCGGTGGACATGCGCGAGGTGATGCTGCGCCTGGTGGACGCAGGCACGCTGCTCGAATTCAAGGCCCTGCACGGCAGCGCCACGGTGTGTGCGCAGGGCGCCATTGGCGGGCACCACGTGGGCTTCATCAGCAACAACGGCCCCATCGACGTGGCCGGCGCCAACAAGGCCACGCACTTCATCCAGTGGATGTGCCAGCTGGGCCACCCCCTCATCTATTTGCAGAACACCACCGGCTACATGGTGGGCAAGGACGCCGAGCAGGCCGGCATGATCAAGCACGGCAGCAAGATGATCCAGGCCGTCACCAACGCCAGCGTGCCGCAGATCACCATTCAATGCGGCGCCAGCTTTGGCGCCGGCAACTACGGCATGTGCGGGCGCGCCTATGCGCCGCGCTTTCTGTTCAGCTGGCCCGGCGCCAAAACGGCCGTGATGGGCGGCGAGCAGGCCGCGCGCACCATGCAGATCGTGACCGAGGCCGCGCTGGCGCGCAAAGGCCTGGCGCCCGACGCCGCGCAATCGCAAAAGCAGTTCGACCAGATCGTCGCCATGTTCGAGGCGCAGGCCGACGCCTTCACCACCAGCGGCCTGCTGCTGGACGACGGCGTGATCGACCCGCGCGACACCCGCGCCGTGCTGGCCTTCTGCCTGGACACCATCGCCGAAGGCGCGGCGCGCGACGTGCGGCCCATGCAGTTTGGCGTGGCGCGGATGTGAATACCAACAGCCGAACGCAAAGGGCGCAGAGGTTTCGCAAAAGACGCAGAAATATCCGAATGGTTTGTGCTGCACGAAGCGCTGCACCCCAAAAAGAACACTCGGATTTTTGACTTCTTTCGCGACTTTTGCGTGATCTTTGCGCCCTTTGCGTTCAAAAAATCAGCCCTGATGGAGAGACAAACCATGCAACTCACCCACGACCACGAGCAAATCCGCGACACGCTCAAGCGCTACATCGACGAGCACATCAACCCCCACGTCGATGCGTGGGAAGAAGCGGGCATCTTCCCCGCGCACCAGGTGTTCAAGGGCCTGGGTGATCTGGGCCTGCTGGGGCTGACCAAGCCGGTCGAATACGGCGGCATGGGGCTGGATTACTCCTACGCCATGGTGATGGCCGAGACGCTGGGCCACATCACTTGCGGCGGCGTGCCCATGGCGATCGGCGTGCATACCGACATGTGTACGCCCGCGCTGGCACGCCATGGCAGCGACGAGCTGCGCCGGCAGTTCCTCGCGCCCGCCATTGCGGGCGACATGGTGGGCTGCGTGGGCGTGAGCGAGCCGGGCGCGGGCAGCGACGTGGCGGGCATCAAGTCGGTGGCGCGCCAGGACGGGGATGATCTGCTCATCAGCGGCCAGAAGATGTGGATCACCAACAGCCTGCAAGCCGACTGGATGTGCATGCTGGTCAACACCAGCGACGGCCCCGCGCACAAGAACAAGTCGCTCGTCATGGTGCCCATGCGCGATGGACCGCGCGGCCAGCTCACCAAGGGCATCGAGGTGGCGCAGAAGATCCGCAAGATCGGCATGGACTCGTCCGACACGGGCCTCATCTATTTCGACAACGTGCGCGTGCCGCAGCGCTACGTGATCGGGCAGGCGGGCCAGGGCTTCATCTACCAGATGCAGCAGTTCCAGGAAGAGCGCCTGTGGGCGGCGGCCAACAGCCTGGTCACGCTCACCAGTTGCGTGCGCCAGACCATCGAATGGGCGCAGCAGCGCAAGATGTTCGGCGCCACGCTGATCGAGCAGCAGTGGGTGCAGTTCAAGCTGGCCGAGCTGCAAACCGAGATCGAATGCCTGCGCGCGCTCACCTGGCGCGCGGGCGAGCTGTATCTGTCGGGCCAGGACGTGCTGCAACTCGCCAGCATGGCGAAGCTGAAGGCCGGGCGCCTGACGCGCGAGGTGGCCGACACCTGCCTGCAATTCTGGGGCGGCATGGGCTACACGTGGGAAAACCGCGTGGCGCGCCTGTACCGCGATGGG
>JAUNTQ010000012.1 GCA_030538605.1 Pseudomonadota bacterium | reverse complement strand
GAAAAACACTTGACTTTGAACACAGTTGCTCCCCCAGCGGGGGAGGGAGCAAGAGACGTCTGATTGTTTGTGCGTTTGGCTATATGTCGTCGCCTGCGATGGCTCATGGTGCCCGCCGTGGCAATGCGTTTGAACTTTTTGAGCTTGCCAAAGAAGTGCTCGATCAGCCGCATCACCATCGTGGGCGACTGCTACCCCGCCGTCTTGCAGCGGCAGGCGCAGGGGTGAGTCTGAGTGCTATTTTATTAATAGCTTCTTGCGCTCCCCCAGCGGGGGAGGGAGCAAGAGACGTCTGATTGTTTGTGCGTTTGGCTATATGTCGTCGCCTGCGATGGCTCATGGTGCCCGCCGTGGCAATGCGTTTGAACTTTTTGAGCTTGCCAAAGAAGTGCTCGATCAGCCGCATCACCATCGTGGGCGACTGCTACCCCGCCGTCTTGCAGCGGCAGGTGCGGGGGTGAGTCTGGGTGCTATTTTATTAATAGCTTCTTGCGCTTGTGCAACAAGCGCTGAAGGCCGATTTGGAATTTAAAAAAACGCCCCGCCATTCATGAGCCACGCCGATAGCCCCATGCGCTGCGGCACGCTTGATCGCCGCCGCCGCCGGGTTTAGCATGCGGCCGATATTTCCCACAGGAGCCTTGCCATGCAACTCAACATCAACGGCCAGACCCGCGAGGTCAATGCCGATGCCGACACCCCGCTCTTGTGGGTGCTGCGCGAAGAACTGGGCATGACCGGCACCAAGTACGGCTGCGGCGTAGCCCAGTGCGGTGCCTGCACCGTGATGGTGGCGGGCGAGCCGATGCGCTCGTGCGTCATGCCCGCCTCGGCCGTGGTCGGCCAGCCCATCACCACCATCGAGGCCGTGGAGGCCGACCCGGTGGGCAAGCGCGTGGTCGCTGCCTGGGTGGCACAGCAGGTGCCGCAATGCGGCTACTGCCAGTCGGGCCAGGTGATGGCGGCCACCGCGCTGCTGAAGGCGCACCCCCAGCCTACCGAACAGCAGATCAGCGACGCCATGACCAACCTGTGCCGCTGCGGCACCTACAACGCCGCGTCCGCCGCCATCCGGCAGGCAGCGGCTGCCTGACGAGGAGCGCATGCCATGAACCCCTTTGATCTGCCCCCGTCTGCCGACGCCGCGCCCGGCCAGGTGCTCAACCTCTCGCGCCGCGGCTTCATGGGCATGGCTGCTGGCGCGCTGGCGCTGGGCGTGGCCGTGCCCCCCGGCGTCACGCACGCGCAGGCGGCGGCGGGTGCCGTCAAGCCCGGCACGCGCGTGCCGGCTTTCCTGACCATTCAGCCCGATGGCCGCGTGCACCTGCGCAGCCCCTTCATCGAGGGCGGCCAGGGCGTGGACACCGCGATGGCCCAGATGGTGGGCGAGGAGCTGGGCGTGGCACCCGCGCGCTTCGTCGTCGAATGCGCGCCGCCTGGGCCGGACTACGCCATCGTGTCCGGCATGGGCCGCGTGACCGGCGGCAGCAACTCGGTGCGCAGCAGCTACGACACCATGCGTCGCCTGGGTGCCAGCGCCCGCCTGATGCTGATGCAGGCCGCCGCCGCGCGCTGGAGCGTGCCCGTCAGCAGCCTGAGCACTGCCGATGGTCAGGTGCGCCACACCGCCAGTGGCCGCAGCATTGGTTATGGCGAACTGGCCGAAGCCGCCGCGCGCCTGCCCGTGCCCGCCGAAGCGCCGCTGCGCGACGCCAGGCAATTCCGCTACATCGGCAAACCCGTGCCCCGGCTGGACGCGCACGACAAATCCACCGGCCAGTTGAAATACACCATCGACCTGAGCGTGCCGGGCATGCTGCTGGCCGCCGTGCAGCACGCGCCGCGCCAGGGTGGCGAGCCGGGCGAGATGGCCAACGAGGCCGAGGTCAAGGCCATGCCCGGCGTGCATTCCATCCACCGCCTGCCCGGTGCCGTGGCCGTGGTGGCCGACCGCTGGTGGCGCGCGCGCCGAGCGGTCGAAGCGCTGCGCGTGACCTGGCGCGAGCCAGCGGCGGGCACGCCCTATGCCATGCCAGCCGATTTTTCAAGCGCCAGGCTGCGCCAGCAACTGATCGCCGCCCCCGGCCCCGGTGCCGTGGCCGAGACGCATGGCGACGTGGCTGGCGCGCTGAAAAGTGCCGCGCGCACCATCGAGGCCACGTACGATGCGCCCTTTCTGGCCCACGCCCAGATGGAGCCGCCCGCCACGCTGGCGCGCTTCAACGCCGATGGCTCACTGGAGCTGTGGATGCCCAACCAGGCGCAGGACATGTTTCACGCCGACATCGCCAAGCTCACCGGCCTGCCGCTGGACAAGATCACGCTGCACTCGCCGCCGCTGGGTGGTTTTTTTGGCCGCCATTTCCTGTACGACACGGGCAACCCGTATCCGCAGGCCATCGCACTGGCCAAGGCCGTGGGCAAGCCCGTGAAGGTGATCTGGAGCCGCGAGGAAGAGTTCTTGCGCGACTTTCTGCGCCCGCTGGGCGTGGCGCGCTTCAAGGCGGGCCTGGACGCGCAAGGCCTGCCCGTCGCCTTGCAGGCCGAGGCCGTCGGCGCGGGCACCACGGGCCGCCTGTACGGTGCCAAGCCGGGCGCGGACGCCTCCGCCGTTGAGGGCATCACCGGCAAGCGCTACGCCATCGCCAACCGCCGCGTGGCCGAAGTGCGCGTGCCGCACCCGGTGCGCCTCGGCTACTGGCGCTCGGTCGGGCATTCGCTGAACGACTTCTTCTACGAATGCTTCTTCGACGAAATGGCCGCCGCCGGCCAGCACGACCCGTATGAGCTGCGCCTGCGGCTGCTGAAGGACGAGCCGCGCCTGCACACGCTGCTGACTGCCGTGGGCGAGCTGTCGGGCGGCTGGAAGCGCGGGCCGTTCAGCGCACCCGATGGCAGCCGCCGCGCGCGCGGCGTGGCGATGGCCTCGCCCTTCGGCAGCGAGGTGGCGACGATTGCCGAGGTCTCGCTGCAAGGCGAGCAGGTGCGGGTGCACGACGTGTGGGTCGCCATCGACCCGGGCCGCATCGTCAACCCGGCCATCATCGAGGCGCAGGTGCAAGGCGCGGTGGCGCTGGGCCTGTCCGAGACGCTGGTGGAGGCGTATGAATACGAAGCGGGCGTTCCCACCGCGCGCAACTTCGGTGCCTACCCCGTCCTCACGCGCGCGCTCATGCCGCGCGTGCACGTGCGCATCGTCGAAAGCGGCGCGCCGATGGGCGGCGTGGGTGAGCCCGGTCTGCCCGGCGTGCCGCCAGCCGTGGTCAATGCGCTGGCCGCGCTCACCGGCCAGCGCGTGCGCGCGCTGCCGCTGTCGCGCAGCTTCACCCCGGCACGCAACGCCTGACGCCGCCGCCGCCCTTGCCTGAAACCGACCGTCAAGAACACGACTTACGCAAAAAGGGACTTTCCTACAGGCATTTCCAAGGTGCCGGGCAGGTCAAATCTGGCTGAATTGCGTAAGTCCTGAAGGAATTTCGCCATGCGTCTTCTCTGCCCCTCGATACGCCCCGCCACGGCAGCGCTTGCCTTGGCAGCCGCGCTGGCCGCAGCGCCCGGCACCATCGCGCAAAACCTGCACGCGCTGCACGTGCCCGATACGCCGCTCACGCTCAAGTCGCGTGGCAGCTTCTACGTGGGCGGTGAATCGGTTCGGCAAAGCCGCGACGAACTGGGCAACGAAGTGCTCCAGCGCGGCCTGCCGACCGAGCACATCACCGTGAACCAGATGTACGTCGAGTACATGGTGCCCACCGGCACGCTGAAAGCCCCCGTCGTCATGGTTCACGGTGCCGGCCTGAGCGGCAAGAGCTATGACACCACGCCCGATGGCCGCATGGGCTGGTTCGAGTATTTCGTGCGCCGACAGCACCCGGCCTACGTGGTCGATCAGGTGGGCCGCGCGCGCTCGGGCTTCAACCAGGCCAGCTACAACCGCGTGGCCAGCGGCGAGCAGCCAGCGGACAGCCTGCCACGCCCCTGGCGCTTTGGCGACGAGGCGGGCGTGTGGACCAACTTCCGCTTCGGCCCCAGGCCGGGCGAGGCATTTGCCGACACGCAGTTTCCCGTCGCCGCCATTGGCGAATTGGCCAAGCAGGCCATCCCCGACATGACGGCCACGGTTTCGCAGCCCAACCCCACGCTGCGCGCACTGGCCATGCTGGCGGCAGACTTGAAAGGTGCCGTGCTGCTTGGCCACTCGCAGTCGGGGCATTTTCCAATGGAGGCGGCGCTGATCGACCCCACCAGCGTCCGCGCCATCGTCAGTGTGGAGCCGGGCACCTGCAATGGCAGCAGGTACAGCGACGAGCAGATCGCACGGCTGTCGCGCATTCCCACGCTCATCCTGTTTGGCGACCACCTGCCCGCGCCCACGGGCTTCACGCAAATCACCTGGCAAGACCGCTTCGACGATTGCCAGACCTACGTGCGCCGCGTGAAGGCCGCTGGTGGGCAAGTGCAGATGCTGCACACGCCTGACGCCGGCGTGCGCGGCAACAGCCACATGCTGATGCACGACCGCAACCACTTGCACATCGCCGACGCCATCCTTCGCTGGATCGCCGATCCGACGCGGCCCGCGCGCCTGAATGCTATTAAATAAATATCTGCCAGCGCTCGTAAACAAAGGGCTGGAGGCTTATTTTTCATCCAACCCTTGCGCACGAGTTGACTGGCTCGCCGCTGGCACAATGCCCGCATTCCCCGACCGCTGGAGTGCCCACGGCCCATGCTGCGAGAGAACATTCAGGACTTGCTGGCTTTCGTGCTGGTGGCGCGCGAGCGCAGCTTCACCAAGGCGGCGGCGCAGATCGGGGTGTCGCAGTCCACGCTCAGCCACACCATTCGCGCACTGGAAGAGCGGCTGGGGCTGCGGCTGCTCACGCGCACCACGCGCAGCGTGTCACCCACCGAGGCGGGCGAGCGCGTGCTGGAGGGCATCGCGCCGCTGCTGACCGAGATCGAGGCCGAACTGGCCGCGCTGATCGAGTTGCGCGACCAGCCTGGCGGCCTGGTGCGCATCAGCTCCACCGACTACGCAACGAACACCGTGCTGTGGCCGCGCCTGGCACCGGTGATGCACCAGTGGCCCGGGCTGCGCATCGAAATCGTCACCGACTACGCGCTGGGCGACATCGTGGCGCAGCGCGTGGACATCGGCATCCGCAGCGGCGCGCAGGTGGCCCGCGACATGATCGCCGTGCGCATCGCGCCCGATTACCGCTTTGCCGTGGTGGGCGCGCCAGCCTATCTGAAGGCGCACCCCGCACCGCAAACCCTGGCCGAACTGCCCGGCCACAACTGCATCAACCTGCGCACCGGCACGCACGACGCGGTATTGCCCTGGACACTGATGGACGGCGACAAGGAGATTCAACTGCGCGTCGAAGGCCAGTGGGTGTTCAGCAACACCTACCACAAGCTCGACGCCGCGCTGGCCGGTTACGGCCTGGCGCACCTGCCCGAAGACCTGGCGCGCCCCCACGTCGAGGCCGGGCACCTGCGCTGGGTGCTGCCTCGCCACTGGCCCACGCACGACGGGCTGCACGCCTACTACCCCAGCCGAAGGCAATCGTCGCGGGCGCTGCGCGTGGTGATCGACGCGCTGCGCTGGCACCCTGACGAACCGCGCTGAAACGCCGCCAGATGTGCAGGACACGGCACGCGCCGGCTTGATTGATCGATCTGACGCATAAAGCCATTCGATTCAGATGGCTTTATCCAAGACGGCTGTTTTCCTACCATGGGCCCGTCCAATGTCGAAAAGCACTGCCTTGCCAGTGCCTTCGCATTCCCCTCACTTGCTGACCCCAGGAGGACGATTCCATGAAGGAGCTCATTGCTGCCCTTACCGCCCTGGCGCTGGTGCCCGCTGCGCCCGCTTTCGCGCAATCCGCTGCCGAACCCGCCCAGTCCCTCACCCGCGCTGGCACACAAAAAGCGGTGCCTGGGTCCGAGCAATATTTCACGGGTGCCGTGCTGGTCGAGCCGCTGGCCCCGGTCAACGCGCACATCAACGCTTCGGCGGCCTACGTCACCTTTCAGCCCGGCGCGCGCTCGGCCTGGCACACGCACCCCAAAGGCCAGCACATCATCGTGACGCACGGCGCGGGCCGCACGCAGGAATGGGGCAAGCCCGTGCAAGACATCAAACCCGGCGACGTGGTGTGGTGCCCGCCGGGCGTCAAGCACTGGCACGGCGCGGCACCGTCCACGCCCATGACGCACCTGGTCATCACCGGCAGCGACGAGCAGAACCGCAACGTCACCTGGATGGAAAAGGTGAGCGACGCGCAGTACGACGGCAAATGAGCGCCGCCCCCAAAGACAGCAACCTTGCCATGACCACCTCCCACCGTCTCCTCGCGCTCGCGCTGACTGCCAGCACCGCCCTGCTGGCGGCCTGTGCCCAGCCGGGCACGCCGGGCGCAGCCAGCGCCCCCGTCCAAGCAACCGTGAACATCCCCATGACACAACAGCAAACCCTCACGGCGCGCCAGCAGGCCATCCTGCCCGTTGGCGCCTTCATGTCCAGTGGCGACATGCCGCGCCTGCACACCGCGCTGGGTCAAGGGCTGGACGCCGGCCTCACCGTGGCCGAGATCAAGGAAATCCTGGTGCAACTGTATGCCTACGCCGGTTTTCCGCGCAGCCTGAACGCGCTGGGCACCTTCATGAATGTGCTCAAGGAGCGCGAAGCGCGCGGCGTGCAAGACGCCAGCGGCCGCGCGCCCGGCCCGCTGCCCGCGCCTGAAAAAATGCGCGAAGTGGGCCGCGCCAACCAGACCCGGCTGGCCGGCGCGCCCGTGACAGGCCCGTTGTTCGACTTTGCGCCGCTGGCCAACGAATACCTGCAAGCGCACCTGTTCGGCCCCATGTTCTCGCGCGACAACCTCAACTGGCAAGACCGCGAACTGGCCACCGTGGGCGCGCTGGCGGGCTTGCAAGGGGTAGACAGCCAGTTGCAGGCGCACATGCGCATCAGCCTGAACACGGGCCTGACGGCAAGCCAGCTTCGCCAGGCCGCCGAAGTGTTGCGCACCCAGGTTGACGACGCCGCTGGCCAGCGCGCACACGCCGCGCTGGAGCGGCAACTGGCTGCGGATTGACGCCCCCGGCAGCACAAAAAACGGCCACACCACGAGAAAACACTGGCAGCCTTCGCGCTGCCATTCGGGGGCCGTTGACACGGGCATTTGCAACCGCCCATTGAAAGTCATTCGACCGCTGATGCCTTTCAATCGGCAAGCGTTCGCGGCACGATCGTGTCATGAACACACCAGCCAAGACTTTTCGCAAAACCTTTGCCGCCATGGCGCTGTGCGCAGCCAGCACCCTGTCCGCCGCGCAATCCGCCCCCCTGGTGCGCTTCTTCGAGCTGCGTATTGCGCCGGGGCAAACCCAGGCATTCGATGCGGCGGGGCAGGCCAACATCGTCACATCGGTTCGGCAAGAGCCGGGCACGCTGGCCATGCACGCCTTTACCCGGCAAGACGACCCGTTGGCCGCCTACGTGTTCGAGGTATATGCCGACCAGGCTGCTTTTCGGGCGCACGCCGCCTCGCCCCATTTCAAGCAGTTTCTGGCCACCACGCAAGACATCCTGCCCGGCAAGAAGCTGATCGAGACCGAGCCGCGCTTTCTGGCCGAAAAGCCCGCAGCGCTGACCGTGACCGGCCCCGCGCCGCTGCCGCAGGTGCGCCTGGCCGAAATCACCCTGCACCCCGAGCGCGTGGCCGATTTTTCCCGCATCGTGCAGTGGGAGATGGCCCGCTCGATGCAGCACGAGCCGGGTGTGCTGGCCATGTACGCCGCCACCGTCAAGGGCCAGCCTCACCAGTGGCTGTTTCTTGAAATTTACGCCGATGAAGCCGCCTACCAGGCTCACCGGGCCACCGCGCACTTTCGTGCCTACCTCGATCAGACGCGCGACATGATCGCCACGCGCCGCGTGGCCGTCATGCAAAACAGCGTACTGATGAGCAAGGGCGGCCTGGCCTTCGAGCAGGCCCAGCCTTGAAGCCATCTGCTGTTTTTGCATTCACCCCGTTCACCCATTTACCCCAAGGAGAAAACCCCGTGTCCACCACCCCCACCGCATCCACCGCACGCAAACCCGTTCTGTTCGTCGTCACCAGTTGCGCCGTCAAGGGCGACAGCGGCATTCCCACCGGCTTCAACCTGGCCGAAGTCACCCACCCGCTGCACAAGCTGCAAGCCGCAGGCTTTGCGGTGGAGATGGCCTCCATCCAGGGCGGCAGCGCACCACTGGACGGGCTGGAAGACATGAACGATCCGGTCAACGCCCATTACTGGGCCGACAAGGATTTCCGCCACGCCATCGCCCACACCCTGCGGCTGGACGACGTGGAGCCTGCCCGCTACGGCGCCGTGTTCTTTGCGGGCGGCCACGGCACCATGTGGGACTTTCCGGACAGCGCCGCCGCACAGCGCCTGATTCGCGCCGTGTACGAACAAGGCGGCATCGTCTCTGCCGTGTGCCACGGCCCGGCGGCACTGGTCAATGCGCGCCTGTCCGACGGCAGCTTGCTGGTGGCGGGCAAGCACCTGGCCGCCTTCACCGACGCCGAGGAAGAAGAGGTGCAGTCCACCCACGTGGTGCCGTTTCTGCTGGCCAGCACCCTCACGCAGCGCGGTGCCACGCACGAGGGCGCGCCCAACTGGCACGAAAAAGTGGTCGTCGATGGCCGCCTCATCACCGGACAGAACCCGCAGTCGGGCGCAGCTCTCGGCGCGGCGCTGGCCGAAAAACTCGCCGCCCTGCCAACCTGAGCCCCAAGAGGAATCGCACCATGCAACGCCGTCATGCCCTGGCCGCTGCACTGGCCGCAATGGCGCTGACCCCCGCCGTGCGCGCTGGCGGTGCCAGCCTGCCACCCGCATCCGGCATCAGCCCTCGACCGGCTGCTGTCAGCCGCCCCGCCAGCACCACGCCGCCCGCGTCTGCCATGCAGGCACAAACCAGCCTCCCATCCAAGGAACACGCCATGAAGCTCATTTGTGTGGAAGAACACGTGCTCGACCGCAGCCTGGGCCAGGCCAGCGCTGCGCGCATGGGCACCGATGCCCCCTACGCGGGCGACTGGGGCATTCGCTTTGCCGACACAGGTGCCAGCACCGACACCAACCGCCCGCGCATCAACGCCCCGAAAGTGGCCACTGCCAAGGCGTTCGACATGGGCCAGGGGCGCATCGACGAGATGAACGCGCACGGCATTGACATGCAAGTGCTGTCCTACGGTGGTATGCACCAGTGGATTGAAGGCGAGCAAGCGGTGGCATTGATTGCTGCGGCCAACGACCGCATGGCCGCCGCCGCGCGCCAGCACCCGGGGCGTTTTGCTGGCTTTGCCGCGCTGCCCTGGCAAGACCCGCCAGCGGCCGCGCGCGAGCTGGACCGCGCCGTGGGTGAGCTGGGCCTCAAGGGCGTGCTGCTCAGTGGCCGGCCTGGCCAGCACTTCATCGACGCGCCGCCATACGCCCCCGTGCTGGCGCGGCTCAATGCGCTGCGCGTGCCGCTGTTCATTCACCCCGGCATGCCGCACCCGGCGGTGCAACAGGCGTATTACGGCGGCTTCGACCGCGAACTCACGGCCCGCCTGTCGCTGTTTGCCTGGGGCTGGCACAACGAGGCAGGCGTGCACGTGGTGCGCATGGTGCTGGCGGGCCTGTTCGACCGCTACCCCGACTTGCAAGTCATCAGCGGCCATTGGGGCGAGCTGGTGCCGTTCTTTTTGCAACGCCTGGACGACAGCCTGCCGCGCGAGGCCACGGGCTTGTCGCGCAGCATCAGCGACACGTACCGCCAGCACGTGTGGGTCACCTTGAGCGGCATGTGCGACGGCCCGCAGTTCGAGTACATCCGCCAGACCATCGGCATCGAGCGCCTGTTGTATTCGGTGGACTACCCCTACCTCAGCCTGAACGGCGCGCGCGCCTGGCTTGAAGCACTGCCCATCTCCGCGCACGACAAGGCCCTGTTTGCCCACGGCAACGCCGAGCGGCTGTTCAGGCTTTGACAGCGGTTTTTCTTCACCTTTTTTCAACAAGCAACCCATCATGACCACCTCAACCACCCAACAAACCGTTATCCCTTCCGCCGTCAGCCCCGCCGACGTCGCCAGCGTCTCGCCCACGCTGGCGCATCTCACCAGCAGCGCCATCGTGGGCGCGTTGTGGAGCCGCCCGGCCTTGAGCCAGCGCGACCGCGCCCTTGTCACCAGCGCGGCGCTCATCGCCCGTGCGCAAACCACAGGCATGGCGCATTACTTTCAAAAAGCACTGGACGTTGGCGTCACCCCCGCCGAGCTGTCCGAAACCGTTTTGCACATGGCCTTTTACGCAGGCTGGTCCAACGCCTTCAGCGCCGTGGCCGTGCTCAAGGACATCTACAAGGCGCGCGGCATCGACGAGGCGCAGTTGCCCCCACTTGACGCACCTCACCTGCCCACCGCCCAGGCGCTGCCCGACAACGACTTCTTCATGGGCCTGATCGAGCAGAACATCCGCCCCTTTGCCCCCGGCATGGCCGATTTCAGTGTGGACTTGCTGTACCACGACGTGTGGCTGCGCCCTGCCCTCAGCCCGCGTGACCGCGCCCTCATCAGCGTGGTGGCGCTCATTGCCCAGGGGCTGCGCGACTTTCTGGGTGTGTACATGGCGCGCGGCATTGCCCAGGGCATCACACGCGAGCAAATGGGCGAAGTACTCACCCACACCGCGTTCTACGCCGGCTGGCCCACTGTGGTGCCCTGCATCGCCGTGGTGCAACAGGCGTATGACAACAAGGCTTGAGCGCGCGAAAGGCACCGCCATGCAACACGTCATTGGTCGCAGCCTGGCTGTGCTGGCGCTGCTCGTCGGCAGCGCCGCGCACGCACAAACGGCTGCCGAGTCCGCCGCCGTCACTGCTGCCCGCCCAGCCTACTACGTGGCCGAATTTCAGCCCACCGACGCCGAGGCCATACGCCCCTACAGCGCGCAGGTTGAGTCCACCTTTGCGCCCTACAGTGGCCGCTACGTGGTGCGCGGCGGCGAGGCGAACGTCAAAGAAGGCATGGGCGCGCAAGGGCGGCTGGTGATGGTGCGCTTTGACAGCCTGGCGCAGGCGCGCGCCTGGTACGACTCGCCCGAATACCGCGCGCTGCGCCCCATCCGCCAGCGCGCGGGCAACACCCGCGCCTACATCGTCGAGGGCCTTGCAGTGGCCAGTCAACCTTAAAGGAAACGCCGACATGTCCCCCCACCGCCGCGACATTCTCAAAGCCACTGGCGCAGTGCTGGCCGCTGCCCCCGCTGCTGCGCAAACGCAAGCGCAGTCGCAAACGCAGTCGCCCCGCGCGCCCGTCAAAACCCTGGTCATCGTCTCGCACCCCTACCCCGAGCGTTCTGTGCTGACCAAAGGCTTGCAGCAAGCCGCCGAGGGCGTGGGCAATGTCACCGTGCGCCATCTGGAGACGCTCTACGGCTTTGACACCCGCGCCATCGACGCGCGGGTCGAGTACGCGCTCACCCAACAGCACGAACGCATCGTGTTCATGTTCCCCACCCACTGGTTCAACATCGCGCCCATGATGAAGGCGTATCTGAACGACGTGTGGGGCAGCGTCGGCCCCGGCCTGTGGCAGGGCAAGCAAATGCTGGTGGTGAGCACCGCCGCAGGCGGCAGCAGCACCTACGGCCCCAAGGGGCGCATCGGCGTGTCATTGGCCGACGTGTTTCTGCCCATGCAAGCCAGCGCCGCCCACGCGGGCATGATGTACCTGCCGCCGCTGGTGTTCGAGGGCGCATCGGCAGCGCGCCTGCCCGACTACCAGCGCCAGCTCGTGCAGCGGCTGGCGCAGAAGTAAGCGCGCAGCCCTCCCTTCATCACCGTTTTTTTTGCAACGAGAGCACACCATGAGCAACGAAATCGAAAACAAAGTCATCGTCATCACCGGCGCATCCAGCGGCCTGGGCGAGGCCACGGCGCGCCACCTGGCCGCGCACGGCGCCAAACTGGTGCTGGCCGCGCGCCGCGCCGATCGCCTGCAAGCGCTGGTGGCCGACATCACCGCCGCTGGCGGGCAGGCGCTGGCCGTGACCACCGACGTGGCCAGCCGCGCCGACGTGCACAAGCTGGCGCAGCAAGCCATTGCCACGTTTGGCCGCATCGACGTGCTGGTCAACAACGCAGGCGTGATGCCAATGGCACCGCTGGCCAAGCTGAAGGTGGACGAATGGGACCGCATGATCGACGTCAACATCAAAGGCGTGCTCTACGGCATCGCTGCCGTGCTGCCCGGCATGCAGGCGCAAAAAAGCGGGCACATCATCAACCTGTCGTCGGTGGCGGGGCTGAAGGTGTCGGGCGGCGTGGGCACCGTCTACAGCGCCACCAAATTTGCCGTCAAGGCCATCAGCGAGGGCCTGCGCATGGAAGTGGCCGACGACAACATCCGCGTGACCACGCTCTACCCCGGCGCAGTAGAAAGCGAGCTGAAGCACGGCAGCTCAGACCCCGACGCCGCAGCGGCCATGAAGCAGTTCTACGACGCCTATGAAATCCCCGCTGATTCAGTTGCCCGCGCCGTGGCCTACGCCATCGAGCAGCCCGCCGACGTGGCCATCAACGAAATCACCCTGCGCCCCACGCGCCAGGCGTTCTGAACCATGCGCCGTCGCACAGCCCTCACGCTTGGCGCGGCGCTGGCTGCCCCGCGCGCATGGGCACAAGCGCCGCGCCGCCAGGAGAGCCGCATGCAACTGAAGATCACCCTGGATGGACAGCCGCACACCGCCACACTGACAGAAAGTGTTGCCGCACGCGCGTTTGCGGCGCAGTTGCCACTCTCGCTGGCGCTGCAGGACTACGCCGACACCGAAAAAATCGCCACCCTGCCCACGCGCCTGCCGCCCGAGCCGGGCGCGGCCCACACCGGCGCGCCGGGCGACATCACCTACTACGCGCCCTGGGGCAACCTGGCGCTGTTTTATGGCCACGGACCCAGGGCACCGGCGGGCCTGGTGTATCTGGGGCGCCTGGACGGCGACTTCAGCACCCTGCGCCGCGCCACGCGCATCACACTTGAACGAATGGATGAAAAGGTGGAGTGACCGCATGATGGATGTGGCGAATATGCTCACCTATCAGGAGCTGTCAGCGCCTTATTCACAAGGGTTTGAGTCCTTTTTTTCTTGGCACGATCTGCGCAAAAAGTGACTCCTCCACAGGCATTTCAAGGTGCCGGGCGAGTCATGTCTGGCGCAATGGCGCAAGCCCTGCTTGACCCTCCCTCATGCGCCGCCTTTCCCGGCAAGGGCTTGCACCCCGATCAGGCCGCGAACGCCGCCAGCACGTCAGTGCCCACATGCAGGCGTTCGTCGCGCGCGAGTTGCGCGAGCAAGTAGTCGGCCACGGTGCGCACGCGCGGTGCCAGCAGGGCACGATGCGGGTACTGAAGCGCAAGCTGGTAGTCGCCCGCGTGGTGCACGCCGGGCAGCAGCACCTTCAGCGCGCCGCTTTGCAAATGGGGCCAGGCCAGGTAGACGGGCAGCTCGGCAATGCCCAGATGATCCAGCACAGCAGCCAGCAGGCCCTCCGGGTCGGTCACGGTGAGGGCACGCGGCGCTGGCTCGAAAGGGTGAACGGCTCCGCCGGGGGAGCGAAACCGCCACGTCTGCACCCGGCCATTGAGAAAACGCCGCGCCAGCAGCCGGTGGTGCGGCAGCTCTTCGGGCGTGGTTGGCACGCCGTGGTGTGCCAGGTAGGCGGGCGACGCCGCCAGGCACATCGTCAGCACGCCGATGGGCCGCGCGATCAGGGCCGAGTCGGCAATGTGGCCGCCGCGCACCACCAGGTCGTAGCCGGCCTGCACGAAATCGACCACGCGGTCGTCGAAGTCCAGCTCCAGTTGCAAGGCCGGGTGCCGCGTCAGCAGGCCGCTGGCCAGCGGCAGAATCAGTTGTCGCCCGATCACGTTGCTGACGGACATGCGCACCGTGCCCGCCACCTCGGCACCGGCCGGGCCCACACTTTCGACGGCGCGCGTCAGGATGTCCATCGCCTCTTGCGCCTGCACCTGAAAGTGCTGGCCTTCGTCGGTCAGGCTCAAGGAGCGCGTGGTGCGGTTGAACAGCCGCACCCCCAGCGCAGCCTCCAGCGCGGCAACGTTCTTGCTGACGGCCGCAGGCGTCAGATCCAGCGCCTGCGCCGCAGCCGTGAAGCTGCCCAGGCGCGCAGCGTGCAGAAAGGATTCGATATGGCGCAGCTTGTCGCGTTGAAACATGGGGCGGCAGCGTTCAGCATTTCTGTGTGGGGGACGCTGATTATGAGAGTCACGTCTTGGCACGACCACGGCCTGGGCCACCACCAGGCGCGGCGTGTCATGGGCGGCGAAAGGAAGCCGTCATCCACGCCACGCCCTCCTCATACGGCGTGACCGCAAAGTCCGAATAACGCGCCATGAAAGCGGCGCTGCTGAACACGTAGTCCTGCCGGTTCTGGTACAGCATTTCGCCGTATTCGCGCAGCGGGGGCATGAAGAGTTTCAGCACGCCCAGCAGCGCATCGGGCAGCACCTGAATGCGCTCGGGTGCGCCCAGCAGGCGGGCCGAATGGGTGAGCAACTGGCGCGGGGTGGGTGCCTCGGCGGGTGTGGGCAGGTGCCAGGCGTGCTGCCACGCGCCTTCATCCAGCGCCAGTTGCACCAGGCCGCGCGCGGCATCGGGCACATAGGTGAAGCTGTGGCGCGCGTCGGGCTTGCCCATCCACTGCGCGGCTTTGCCCTTCAACTGCCGCTCGATGGCGGCCACGAACAGCGGCGACTGGCGCACGCCCGGGCCATAAAAGTCGGCGCTGCGGCCAATCACCCACCGCAAGCCCTGCGTGCGTGCGGCCCGCTCGATCAGGTTCAGCAGTTGCGCGCGCACTGCGCCTTTGCGCGACGGCGGCTCGCGCGGGTGGTCTTCGCGCATCGGCACTTGCAGCGGCAGCGGGCCGTAGGCGTATACGTTGTCGAAGAACACCAGCACCGCGCCGTGCGCCAGCGCCGCATCGATCGCGTTTTGCATCACGCGCGGCCAGTCGCGCTGCCATACGCGCGTGTCGTAGCGCAGGCCCAGCGTCAGGTACAGGTGGGTGCAGCCCTGCGTGGCCGTGCGCAGGGCCGCGCCGTCCAGCGCGTCGGCCCGCACGTGTGGGTGCGCCGTGGATGCCTTGGGGCCGCTGCGGCTGGCCAGCACGGGCGCATGGCCGGTGCTGGCCAGCTCGTCGGCCACGGCCTGGCCGATCAGGCCATCGCCCAGGATGAAATGACGGGGTGCGGTGCGCATGTGGGGACTGTTGAAGTGGAACAAAGCGCCATCGTCGCGCCGCACCACAGCGGCGGCAAGCACTGTCACGGCATGGCTACCATTCACCCATGAATGACCCCTTGCACACCCCCGACGCACTCGACTGGCGCTTGCTGCAAGTGTTTCTGGCCGCTGCCGAAGCGGGTTCGCTGGGCCGCGCCGCGCAGGCGATGGGCCAAAGCCAGCCCACCTTGAGCCGTCGCCTGGCCGCGCTGGAAGCGGCTGTGGGCCAGCCCCTGTTCGAGCGCACGCCGCGCGGCCTGGCGCTGACGCCCGCGGGCCACGCCCTGCGCGCACCAGCCTTGCAGATGCAGGCGCAGCTCGCGCACATGCGCACCGCGCTCGACCGCCACGCGCGCGAGATGGCGGGCACCGTGCGCATTACCGCCAGCGCCATGATGAGCCACCATGTGCTGCTGCCCGCGCTGGCGGCGGTGCGCGAGCGCTTTGCGCAGATTCAGCTCGAACTCGTGCCCGATGACGCCACGGCGGATTTGCTGCAGCGCGAGGCAGACATCGCCGTGCGCATGTACCGCCCGCGCGAGCCGGGCCTGATCGCCCGCCGCCTGGTCGACGTGCCGCTGGGCCTGTACGCGCACCGCACTTACCTCAGGCGCAAGGGGCCCGTCACGCAGGAGAACATGGCCACGCACGACTGGATCGGCATGGACCGATCGGACATGATGCTGCGCGGCTTCGCCCAGGGCGGCTGGCCCGTGACGCGCGACTTTTTTGCCCTGCGCACCGATGATTCGCCGCTGGCCTGGCAAGCCGTGTGCCTGGGGCTGGGCGTGGGGGTGGGCCTGCAACAGGTGGCCGAGCGCACGCCGCACGTGCAGCGCGTGCTGCCCGACGTGCCGCTGCCCGCCATGCCCAGCTGGCTGGTGGTGCACCGCGAGCTGCGCGGCACGCCCCGCCTGCGCGCGGTGTTCGACGCGCTGGCGCAGGCCTTGTCGCAGCCGGCCCCGGCGCACTGATCTGCCCCGCTACCATCTGCCGCCTTTGAAGGGAGAAACGCTTGCTGGATCGCCTGACCCTTGAACGCCGCCAGGTCTGGCTCTACCTGGGCGCCATCGCCCTCGGCTTGCTGGTGGGCAGCGTGTGGCCGGGCGTCAACCCGGTTTTCGAGGCGCTGCTGTGGCCCGCCCTCGTGCTGCTGCTGTATGCCACCTTCGTGCAGGTGCCGCTGCTGCATTTGCGCGCGGCGTTTCGCGACCACCGCTTTGTGGCGGCGGTGCTGATCGGGAATTTCGTCATCGTGCCGCTGCTGGCCTGGGCGCTGGTGCAGTGGCTGCCCGCCAACCCGGCCTTGCGGCTGGGCCTGCTGCTGGTGCTGCTGGTGCCTTGCACGGACTGGTTCATCACCTTCAGCCAATTGGGCGGCGGCAATGTGCCACGCGCCATCGCCATCACGCCGATCAACCTGCTGTTGCAGCTGCTGCTGTTGCCGGTCTACCTGTGGCTGATGCTGGGGGCCGATCTGTCGTCGGCGCTGGGCTGGGGCGATGTGTGGCCAGCGCTGCTGATCGTCGGCACGGCGCTGGTGGCCGCTGCGGTGTCGGAGCGCTGGATCGAGGCCCGCGCGGCGCGCGCGGTGGTGCGCGAGCGGCTGGCCTGGTGGCCGGTGCCGCTGCTGGCGCTGGTGGTTTTCATGATTGCCGGTGCGCAAGTGCAGGCGATGTGGGGCGCGGCGGGGCTGTTGCCCCTCATCGTTCCACTGTGCGTGGTGTTTCTGCTGGCGGCGGCGCTGATCGCCAAGGCGCTTGCGCGGCTGATGAGGCTGCCTGCCGAGCAGGGCCGCACGCTGGCCTTCAGCCTGGGCACGCGCAATTCCTTCGTGGTGCTGCCTTTTGCCCTGGCGCTGCCGACGGGGTGGGAAGTGGCCGCCGTGGTCATCGTGGTGCAGTCGCTGGTGGAGCTGTTCGGCATGGTGTTCTACCTGTGGTGGGTGCCGCGCCGGCTGTTTCGATAAGGGCGGCAGCCGCTATGCTCGCCGCCATGTCCACGCACACCTTTCTCTGGCACGACTACGAAACCTTTGGCGCGCAGCCACGGCGCGACCGCCCCGCGCAGTTTGCCGCCATCCGCACCGATGCCGATCTGAATGAAATCGGCGAGCCGCTGATGCTGTACTGCCAGCCCGCGCCCGACGTGCTGCCCGACCCCGAAAGCTGCCTCATCACCGGCATCACGCCGCAGGAATGCGCGGCCAAGGGCGTGCCGGAACATGCGTTTGCCCAGCACATCAACGACGCGCTGGCCGAAGCCGGCACCATCGGCGTGGGCTACAACTCCATCCGCTTCGACGACGAGGTCACTCGCCACCTGCTGTGGCGCAACCTTCGCGACCCCTACGCCCGCGAATGGCAAAACGGCTGCGGCCGCTGGGACGTGCTGGACGTGGTGCGCTGCGCCCACGCGCTGCGGCCTGCGGGCATCGAATGGCCGGTGGGCGACGACGGTTTGCCCAGCTTTCGGCTTGAAAAACTCAGCGCCGCCAACGGCCTGGCGCACGACGCCGCGCACGACGCGCTGTCCGACGTGCGCGCCACCATCGCGCTGGCGCGGCTGGTGAAAAGCACCCAGCCCAAGCTGTTCGACTTCTGCCTGTCGCTACACAAAAAAGAGCGCGTGGCGCAAGAGCTGCGCCTGCCCACTACGCTGCAAGACGCGCGGCCCTTTCTGCACATCAGCGGCATGTTCGGCGCGGCGCGCGGCTGCATGGCCGTGATGGCACCGCTGGCCATGCATCCCGGCAACAAGAACGAGCTGCTGGCCTGGGACTTGTCCGCCGATCCCGCCGAGCTGGCCGATCTGAAGCCTGAGCAGATCCGCGAGCGCCTGTTCACCCCCACCGCCGAGCTGCCCGAAGGCGTGACGCGGCTGGCTTTGAAAAGCGTGCACCTGAACAAGTCGCCCATCGTCATCGGCAACCTCAAGACCCTGACCGACGCGCAGGCCGAGCGCTGGGGCCTTGACCGCGCGCTGGCGCAAACCCACTTCGAGCGCCTGCGCGCGCTGCCCGACCTGAGCGCGCTGTGGCCCGCCGTGTACGAACGCCCGCGCGCCAGCCAGGCGGTGGACGTGGACGAAGACCTGTACGGCGGCTTTGTCGGCAACGCCGACCGAAGGCGGCTGAACGACTTGCTGCGCCTGTCACCGCCCGAGCTGGCGCGCGCGCGCGCGGGCTTCGACGACCCGCGCCTGGGCGAGCTGCTGTTCCGCTACCGCGCGCGCAACTTCCCGGACACGCTGAGTGAAGCCGAACAAGCCCAGTGGCAGCAGCACCGCACGGCCCGGCTGCTGCACGGCGAAGGCGGCGCGCTCACCGTGCAGGCGCTGTTCGACCGCATCGACACCTTGGCCGAAACCGTGGACGACGAACGCGGCCAGGGCGTGCTGGAGGCGCTGTATGAATGGGGCGAGCAGATCGCGCCCGAGGGCTGACGGCAAGCGCCTGTAGGCTGGGTAGAGCGCAGCGAAACCCAGCAAACCGGCTCGCGAAAACGCTGGGTTTCGCTTCGCTCTACCCAGCCTACCAATATGGTCAAACGCACAAACAATCAGACGTTTCTTGCTCCCTCCCCCGCTGGGGTGTATGGCCCGGACGCATGGTGGATTGTTCAAAGGTGGTCAGCCCCCATCCCAGCCTTCCCCCAGCGGGGGAAGGAGCAGGCAGCCAAAGCGTCCGCTGACTTATCCATCGGATGGGACATACAAAAAAGTGAGCTTCTTGCGTACGGTATAAAACATTTTTAAATATATTTATATCTGAAATTGTTTTATACCGTACGCAAGAAGCTCACTTTTTATCCACACCCATGCCCCCAACAACAAAGCCACCGCAAGGGTGGCTTTGTCGTGTGCAGCGCGCCTGGCGCGCGGGGCATCAGCCGAAGTTCTTGGCCGCGAAGTCCCAGTTGACCAGCTTGTCGAAGAAGGTTTCGACAAACTTGGGGCGCAGGTTGCGGTAGTCGATGTAGTAGGCGTGCTCCCACACGTCCACCGTCAGCACGGGGGTGTCGCCGGTGGTGAGCGGCGTGCCTGCCGCGCCCATGTTGACGATGTCCACGCTGCCGTCGGCCTTTTTCACCAGCCAGGTCCAGCCGCTGCCGAAGTTGCCCACGGCGCTGGCGACGAAGGCCTTCTTGAAGTCGGCGTAGCTGCCCCACTTCTTGTTGATGGCCTCAGCCAGCGCGCCGGTGGGCTCGCCGCCGCCCTGGGGCTTCATGCAGTTCCAGAAGAAGGTGTGGTTCCAGATCTGGGCGGCCTGGTTGTAGATGCCGCCGCTGGATTTCCTGATGACGTCTTCGAGTGCCATGGCCTCGAACTCGGTGCCTTTTTGCAGCTCGTTGAGCTTGTCCACATAGGCCTTGTGGTGCTTGCCGTGGTGGTATTCCAGCGTTTCCTGGCTGTAGGCGGGGGCCAGCGCGTCGATGGCATACGGCAGGGGGGGCAGGGTGCGTTCCATGTGGGATGTCCTTGTAGTGGGAGTGGGGTTGAAAAAGGCCGTGCCCATGATAAGCACAGGCAGTGGCGCAGATTGTAGGAAGCTGGCCCGCGGTCAGCGCACGGTGAGGTCAATCTGGCCATCGGCCAGCGTGGCCACCAGCGCCTGGCCCGGCGCGGCGGCTGCCGCGCGGGTGACGGGCTGGCCGGCCTCGTCTTGCAGCCAGGCGTAGCCGCGCTCCAGCACGAGGCGCGGGTCAAGCAGGTCGAGCCGCAGCGCGGCGCGCGCCAGGCGCTCTTGCGCGGCGGCGGTGTGCGCGGCCAGCGCGGCGGGCAGGCGCTCGGCCAGGCGCGTCAGCCGGGCGTTTTCGGCCACCAGGCGCGGCGCTTGCGCGCGGGGCAGGCGCTGGGCCAGGGCGGCGAGCGCGGCGCTTTCGCTGGTCAGCCGCAGGGCGCTGGCGTGGTGCAGGCGCTGGGCCGCGCGGGCCAGGCGCAGGTGTTCGTCGGCCACGGCGGCGCTGGGGCGGCCCAGGCGGTTGGCCAGCCAGTCCAGGCGCTGCGCCTGCACATCCAGGCGGCGGGTCAGCGCGCGGCCCAGGCGCTCGTGCAGGGCATCGAGCGCGCCCAGCCACTGCTCGCGCGGCGCGCACACCAGCTCTGCCGCCGCCGTGGGCGTGGGCGCGCGCAGATCGGCCACGAAGTCGGCAATGGTGAAGTCCGTCTCGTGCCCCACGCCGCTGACCACGGGCACCGGGCTGGCAGCGATGGTGCGGGCCAGGTGCTCGTCGTTGAAGGCCCACAGGTCTTCCATCGAGCCGCCGCCGCGCACCAGCAGGATCACGTCGATGGCTGCGTCGTCCTGCACCGCGCACTGGTACAGCCGTTGCAGCGCGTGCCGCAGCTCGGCGGGCGCGCCTGCGCCCTGCACGGCGGCGGGCGACACGCGCACGGGAATGTGCGGCACGCGCCGCGCCAGCGCGGTGAGCACGTCGCGCAGCGCCGCCGCGCCCAGCGAGGTGACCACGCCGATGCCGCGCGGCATGGCGGGCAGCGGGCGCTTGGCGTCGGCGTCGAACAGGCCTTCGGCCTGAAGCTGGTTTTTCAGCCGCAGGAACTGCTCGAACAGCGCGCCCTGCCCTGCGCGCTGCATGCTTTCGACCACCAGCTGCAGGTCGCCGCGCGGCTCATACACCGTCAGCCGCCCGCGCAGCTCCACCTGGTCGCCCTCGCGCGGGCTGAAAGCCAGCTGCTGCGCGGCGCGGCGGAACATGGCGCAGCGCAGCTGGCCCGCCTCGTCTTTCAGCGCAAAGTAGCAGTGCCCGCTGGCCGCGCGGGTAAAGCCCGAAACCTCGCCGCGCACGGCCACCGGGTTGAAGCGCGCGCCCAGCGCATCGGCCACGGCATGCGCCAGCGCGCCCACGGCCCACACACGCGGTGCGGCTACAGGCTGCGATGGCGGTTGTGGCGGCGGTGGCGGCGGCGCGAAAAAATCAGTGTTCATGCGCTTTGCGAGCGGTTTTGGCCCGCAGGGCTGTGTACTCGTCCACAGAACCGGGGCCGGCAAGCCAGCCGCTCCCACGCCCCGCCCGAAACCCAGTGAACTGGTGCAAGTGGTTGATTTGCATGTGTTTTTTTCTGCCCAAGGTTTCATCAATCAGACACAAACCCTTTGTTTTCGGGGCTTTGGCCGCCTCACCACAGGGTTCTGCACAAAGTTATCCACAGAAAAAGTGCATGACGTGGTGCCAAGCGGGCCGCTGGCGCGGCGGCGGCGGGGGATGGGCTGCGGCGCTGGGCCATAATCGCCCGCATTCCTGGACCGAGACCGGTGCGGCAGGCCTTGCAAACAGCAGCCTGCGCCCGTGGAGAAACCCCCTTGCTTTCCATCATACAAGCCGCTGGCTGGCCCATTTGGCCGCTGATTCTGTGCTCCATCCTGGCCGTGGCCTTCATCATCGAGCGCTTCATCCAGCTGAAAAGCAGCCGCGTCATCGCGCCCGGCCTGGTGGACGAGGCCATCGGCGTGTCGCGCAATGCCGTGCCCACGCCCGATACCGTGAACCAGCTCGCCCAGCACTCGGCCCTGGGCGAAGTGCTGGCCGCCGGCTGGCGCGCCATCAACAGCAACCCGCAGTGCAGCGAAGAGGAAATGCGCGCCGCCATGCAGGCCGCAGGCCGCCAGGTCACGCACCGGCTGGAGCGCTTCCTGCCCGCGCTGGGCACCATTGCCAGCGCCGCGCCGCTGCTGGGCCTCTTGGGCACGGTGATCGGCATGATCGAGATCTTCGGCGCGCAGGCGCCCACCGGCTCGCTGGGCGGCGGCAACCCGGCGCAGCTGGCGCACGGCATCTCGATCGCGCTTTACAACACGGCCTTTGGCCTGATCGTGGCCATTCCGGCGCTCATCTTCTGGCGCTACTTCCGCGCGCGGGTAGACGGCTACGTGCTGGAGATGGAGCTGTCGGCCGAGCGCTTTGCCCGCCACCTGGAAAAACTCTGCCCCGGCCGCGCCGCCGCCTTGCCCGCGCCCGCACCCGCCAAAGGAGCCAAGCGGTGAAGTTCCGCCCCAACCAGCCCGTCGAGCCGGAGATCAACCTGATCCCCTTCATCGACGTGCTGCTGGTCATCCTGATCTTTCTGGTGCTCACCACCACCTACAGCAAGTTCACCGAGCTGCAAGTGACCCTGCCCGTGGCCAACGCCGACGCGCAGCGCGACCGGCCCAAGGAGATCATCGTGGCGGTGTCCGCCGATGGCCGCTACGCCATCAACCGCCAGCCCGTCGAGGCACGCAGCGTGGACGCCATCGCCCAGGCCCTGCGCACGCTGGCCGCGCCTGACAGCGTGCTCATCATCAGCGCCGACGCCACCGCCCCCGTGCAGTCCGTCGTCACCGTGATGGACGCCGCCCGGCGCGAAAACCTGACCCACATCACCTTCGCTGCGCAAACGGCGGGGCAGTGACAAACCCCCTTTCGAGGGCTGGCGCATGCACACATCTCACTTTGCGTTGCATGGGCGATTTTTCCGGCATCCTGAACAGGCCACCGCCTCGTAGCCACGTAGGCCGGGTAGAGCCGAAGGCGAAACCCAGCGTTCTTGCGCGGCGGTTGGCTGGGTTTCGCTTGCACTCTACCCAGCCTACGAGATAGCGCTCTGCACCGCACACCTGCAAGATCACGCATGCAACGCATTGGGTTGTGCGCCTGCACAAGCCCACTGGGGCAAAAGCCGCAACCGCAGGCACTTGTTAACCAACAAAAAGTGAGCTTCTTGCGTACGTTATATAAAGATTTCATATAAAAAGTATATAAAACGCCTATATATCGTACGCAAGCAGCTCACTTTTTAATACCTCACAGCACCCGCCATGCGCCCCGCCTCGCTCGAACACCGCCTGCGCGCCGCCTGGCAGCGGCGCGGGCCACTGGCCTGCCTGCTGTGGCCGCTGTCGCTGCTCTACCGCACGGCCCTCGCGCTGCGGCCCGTGCCTGAGGCCGAGCGGCTGCCCGTGCCCGTGGTGGTCATCGGCAACGTGGTGGCCGGCGGCGCGGGCAAAACCCCCACCACGCTGGCCGTGGTGGCGCATTTGCAGTCGCGCGGCTGGCGGCCCGGCATCGTCTCGCGCGGGCACGGGCGGCGCACGCAGGACTGCCGCGAAGTCCACCCCACCGCCGACCCGCGCGACGTGGGCGACGAACCCCTGCTGCTGCGCCAGCGCGCGGGCGTGCCTGTCTTCGTCGCTGCGCGCCGCGCCCAGGCCGGCCGCGCCCTGCTGGCCGCACACCCGGCCTGCGACGTGCTGGTGTGCGACGACGGCCTGCAACACCAGGCGCTGGCACGCGACGTGGAGATTTGCGTGTTCGACGCGCGCGGCACCGGCAACGGCTGGCTGCTGCCCGCCGGCCCCCTGCGCGAGCCCTGGCCGCGCGCGGTGGATCTGGTGCTGTGCACCGAACCCGCGCCCGCCCTGCCCGCCCCCCACGCCTTCACCGCCACCCGCCGCCTCGCCGACCACGCCTTGCGCGCCGACGGCACGCGCGTGCCGCTGGCCACCTTGCGCGGCCAGCCCCTGGCCGCCGTGGCCGGCATCGCCCGCCCCGAGGCTTTTTTCGACATGCTGCGCGCCGCAGGCCTCACGCTCGCACGCACCACCGCCCTGCCCGATCACTTTGGTTTCGAGCACTTCCAAACAAGGGACGACGCACTGATCTGCACCGAAAAAGACGCCATCAAACTCTGGCGCCACACCCCCGCCGCGCTGGCCGTGCCGCTGGTGCTGGATGTGCCCCCCGCCTTCTTCGGCGCACTCACCGACCGCTTGGCAGCGCAGGGCTATCATCCCCAACGGCCATGATTTCGCACATCGACCACATCGTCCTCACCGTCGCCGACATCGAGCGTTCGGTCGCTTTCTATCAGCGTGTGCTGGGCATGCAGGCCGTCAGCTTCGCCAGTGGTCGGCGCGCGCTGCACTTCGGCCAGCAGAAAATCAACCTGCAAACCCTGGGCCAGGAGCCGCGCAACCACGCCGCCGTGGGCGCGGGCGACGTGTGCCTCATCACCCATTGGCCCATCGCGCAGGTGCTGGCGCATCTGGCTGCCGAAGGCGTGGCCGTGCTCGAAGGCCCCGTCGCCAAAACCGGCGCGCAAGGCGCCATCACCTCCGTCTACTTCAACGACCCCGACGGCCACCTGATCGAAGTCAGCCGCTACGGCACGCCCGGCACCCGCCCATGAAACCCTATCTGCTCCTGCTCGCCGCCATCGTCGCCGAAGTCATCGCCACCAGCGCGCTCAAGGCCAGCGAAGGCTTCAGCCGCCTCGTGCCCACGGCCATCGTGGTGCTGGGCTACGGCCTGGCCTTCTGGCTGCTGTCGCTCACGCTCAGCCGCATCCCCGTAGGCATGGCCTATGCCACCTGGTCGGGCCTGGGCATCGTGCTGATCGCCATCGCCGGCTGGCTGCTGTTCGGCCAGCGGCTGGACGGCTGGGCCGTGCTCGGCATGGCCCTCATCGTCAGCGGCGTGCTGGTGATGAACCTGCTGTCAAAAACCAGTGCCCATTGACCCATGCCCCCTGAACACCTCAAAAATACATCCCCATGGACACCAAACTGCTCGAACTGCTCGTCTGCCCCGTCACCAAAGGCCCGCTTGACATGGCTCGTGACAAAAACGAACTCATCAGCCGCTCCGCCCGCCTGGCCTACCCCATCCGCGACGGCATTCCCGTGATGCTCGAAGGCGAGGCGCGCGAAGTCAGCGCCGAAGAAATCGAGCAGATGCCTGCGCGCACGCCCATCGCCGGGTGATGTTCACCATCCTCATCCCCGCCCGCCTGGCCTCCACCCGCCTGCCCAACAAGCCGCTGGCCGACATCGGCGGCAAGCCGATGGTGGTGCGCGTGGCCGAGCGGGCTGAACAATCCGGTGCGGCGCAGGTCATCGTCGCCACCGACGCCCCCCAGATCCTGGCCGCCTGCGCCGCCCACGGCGTGCGCGCGCTGCCCACGCGCGCCGACCATGCCAGCGGCAGCGACCGCCTGGCCGAAGCCTGCGAGCAGCTCGGGCTGCAAGGCGACGACGTGGTGGTCAACGTGCAGGGCGACGAGCCGCTGATCGACCCCGCCCTCATCCGCGCCGTGGCCGCCCTGCTGCACGAAAGGCCCGAGGCCCGCATGGGCACGGCGGCGCACGCCATCGACAGCGTGCAGGACTTCACCAACCCGAACGTGGTGAAAGTGGTGACCGACGCCGCCGGGCTGGCCCTGCTGTTCAGCCGCGCGCCGCTGCCCTGGTGGCGCGATGGCTTTGCCGGCGGCATCACGCAGTTGCCCGCCGCCCCCGCGCCGCTGCGCCACATCGGCATCTACAGCTACCGCGCGGCTTTTCTGCGCGCCTTTCCGGCGCTGCCCCCTGCCCCGCTGGAGCAATGCGAGGCGCTGGAGCAGTTGCGTGCGCTGTGGCACGGCCACCGCATCGCCGTGCATGTGGCCAGCCAGCCGCCCGGCCCCGGCGTGGACACGCCGGCAGACCTCGCCCGCGTGCGGGCGCTGTTTGCGTCTTCCGCATGATTCAAAAAAAAGAGCATCGTGCGCAGTCTGTATAACGATTTTTCTGCCAAACATACATGAAGCTTTGCCGCGCCGCCGCGTAAGCGTCGTGGCAGTGCCTGCGTGCTATTCTCCCTGCCGATTCCGTTGGTGCTCAAGCCGCCAGCCCCTGCATCGAGACACACGAGGAGCCAAATGAAACTGATCCTGTTGGGCGCGCCTGGCGCCGGCAAAGGCACGCAAGCGGCCTTCATCTGCCAGAAATACGGCATTCCCCAGATCTCCACCGGCGACATGCTGCGCGCCGCCGTCAAGGCCGGCACGCCGCTGGGCCTTCAGGCCAAAAGCGTCATGGAATCGGGTGGCCTGGTGAGCGACGACCTCATCATCAACCTGGTGAAAGAGCGCATTGCCCAGCCCGACTGCGCGCAGGGCTTTCTGTTCGACGGCTTTCCGCGCACCATTCCGCAGGCCGAGGCCATGAAGGCGGCAGGCGTCAAGCTCGACTACGTGCTCGAAATCGACGTGCCCTTCGACGCCATCATCGAGCGCATGAGCGGCCGCCGCAGCCACCCCGCCTCGGGCCGCACCTACCACGTCACATTCAACCCGCCCAAGGTCGAAGGCAAGGACGACGTGACCGGCGAGCCCCTGGTGCAGCGCGACGACGACAAGGAAGACACCGTGCGCAAGCGCCTTCAGGTCTACGACCAGCAGACCCGCCCGCTGGTCGATTACTACAGCCAATGGGCCGCGCAAGACCCGGCCACCGCACCCAGGTACCGCAAGATCAGCGGCACCGGCAGCGTGGACGAAATCACCGCACGCGCCTTCGAGGCGCTGGCCAGCTGACCCGCAGCCTCCTCGTGCCCCTTGCGCAAAAAAATGCACTGCGCAAGGCGCGGGGCAGGCAACACGAAGTCTCGGTCAACCATTTGGCTTGGTGCCAGGGAAAATCCGCCATGATCGCCACTACCCTTGTGCGCCTTTGCCTTGCGGGCGCCCTGCTCGCGCCCCTTGCGCCCGCGCTGGCCGCCGAGCGCTTCATCGTCCTGCTTTTCGAGGATGTGGCAGCCGGTGCCGATGAGGCGGCCTTCGCCGCTTGCCGAGACGCACGGCTGGCCCGGGCACCCTGGCCGGGTCTGGTGTCGGCCCAGCGTTTCGCGCTCAACGATGTGCAGATGTTCGGCGGCGTGACGGTGGCGCTGCCCCGCATGCTGACGCTGGTCGAGCTGACCGCCGCCGACGCGGACGCGGCCGCCCGGCAGGCAAGCGCCGCCCCCGCGTGCGCGGGCGCCGATCCGGCGAAGACGCTGGCCTACGTCTACCGCGCCTCGGGCGCGCCCATGCCGCGCGCCCACCCCGACCCCAAGGTGCCGGCCGATGGCGGGCCGCGCCAGCACTATGCGCAAGTGGTCTTCACCGTGCCCAACGAGGCAGAGAAGGCGCGCTTCGAGGACTGGTACTTCTCCTGCCACATGCCCGAGATCCTCGAGCGCACGGGCCTCGTCTCGGGCCAGCGCGGCATCGAGGGCCGGGGCACGGGGCCGATCGCGCCGACGGCCACGCTGGGGCTGTACCGCATTGCCCTGCCCGAGGGCATGACCATCGCCGACACCCGCCCCGGCCCGCGCGCACCCGACGCGCGTGACTGCGAAACGCGCCGCATGATGAACGGCGAGCTGTCGCGCGGCTACAGCTACCGCGCCATCGGCCCGGCCCGCCCGGCGGGTCCATAGCCGCCTTCCTGTGCAGCGGGCTTCATGCCAGCTTGTGGTTCTTCAGCGGCAATGACCTGATGCGCTGGCCCGTGGCGGCGAAGAGGGCGTTCATCAGCGCAGGCGCCACCACCACGACCGGCGGCTCGCCCACGCCGCCCCAGAAGCCGCCCGAGGGCATGACGATGGTTTCGACCGGCGGCATCTCGGTCATGCGCAGGAGGGCGTAATCGCCAAAGTTGCGCTGCTCGATGGCGCCGCCTGCCACCGTGCATTCGCCATGCAGCGCAGCCGACAGGCCGAAGGCCGCGCCGCCTTCGAGCTGGCGGGCAATCAGCGCGGGGTTGACGGCGGTGCCGCAGTCGATGGCGCAGACCATGCGGTGGATCTTGATCTGGCCATTGGCCACCGAGACCTCCATTGCCAGCGCCACGTCGCTTCCGGTGACCGTGGCACAGGCCAGCCCCCGGCCCTTGCCGGGCGTCGGCTGCCCCCAGCCCATGTGCCGGGCCACGGCGTCCAGCACGCCCAGAAGGCGCGGGTTGCCTGCCAGCAGCTCGCGCCGGAAGGCCCACGGATCGCGCCCGGCCGCGTGCGCCATTTCGTCGATGAAGCTCTCCAGATAGAAGAAGTTCTGGTTGGCATGCACGCCCCGCCACGACCCCGGCGGGATGGGCGGGTTGCGCATCGACAGATCGACCAGCACGTTGGGCACGCCGTAGCCGCTGGGACGCAAGCCGTTCAGCATGTGCGGATCGCCATTGCCCACCAGACGGGCGGGCGCATGGGTGGCGCGGATGGACTGGCCGCTGACGCGGACGTGCAGGGCCGACAGCCGCCCGTTCGCGTCCAGCGCGCCGCTGAGGCGCGCGCGCGTGGTGGGGTGGTAGAAGTCGTGCGTGGCGTCCTCGGCGCGCGACCAGATCATCTGCACCGGCGTGCCCGGCACCTGGCGCGCGATCAGCACGGCCATGCGCGCGAATTCCGAATACAGCCGGCGCCCGAAGGCCCCGCCCAGGTAGCTGGGGTGTACCTCGCACTGGCCGGGCGGCAGGCCGCTGGCCGCCGCCACCACGTGCAGCATGTCGCCCGCGTCCTGCGTCGATGCCCACACCTCGCAGCGCTCGGGCGTCCAGCGGGCGGTGGCGTTGATCGGCTCCAGCGCGGCATGCGCCTGGTAGGGAAAGGCGTAGTCGGCGCGCACCGCGCGGGCGGCGGCGCGCAGGGTGCCCGGCGCATCGCCGGCGCTGAAGCCGACGAAGGCGTCTTCGGCGCCCAGCCCCGCGTCCAGCATCTGCGCGATGCCGTCGCTGGAGACGTCCTTGTGCGGCCCGTCGGCCCAGACGATGGGCAGCTGGCCGATGGCGCTTTCGGCGCGCCACCAGGTATCGGCAATGACGGCGACCGTGCGCTCGTCCACCCGCACCACCTGGCGCACGCCCGGCAGCGCGGCCACGGCGCTGGCGTCGAAGCCTTGCAGCGTGCCGCCCACCTGGGGGCACATGCGCACGGCGGCGGCCAGCATGCCGGGCAGTTTCACGTCGATGCCGAAGCGGGTCTGCCCAGTGACCTTCTCGCGCGCTTCCAGACGCGGCAGCGGCGCGCCGATCAGCTTCCACTCGGCGGGCGCCTTCAGTGGCACCGAAGGCGGCACGGGCACGGCCATGGCGGCGGCGGCCAGCTGGCCGTAAGGCAGCGCGCGACCCGAGGGCGGATGCGACACCACGCCCGCAGCCGTCACGCAGTCCTGCGGCGATACGCCCCAACGCTCGGCGGCAGCCGTCACCAGCATCTGACGCGCCGTGGCGCCCGCCTGCCGCATGGTCTCGTGCAGCTCGCGGATCGAGGCGCTGCCGCCGGTCTGAAAGTCGCCATACACGCCGCCGCGCGCCAGACTGTCGCCGGGCCGGGCGAACTCGGTGCGCACGTGGCGCCAGTCGCAGTCCAGCTCCTCGGCCAGCAGTTGCGCCAGGCCCGTGGCCGCGCCCTGGCCCATCTCGGCGCGCGAGATGCGGATGAGCACCGCCTCGTCGGGATGGATGGTCAGCCAGGCGTTGATCTCGCCCGCGGGCGCGGGCGGCGCGCCGGGCGGCCGCAGCCGAAAGCCGAGCGTGAAGGCGCCCAGCGCGGCCGCGCCCGCCACGGCCGAAGCACCCACGATGAGCGTGCGACGGGTCAGGCGCGCGCTCATGACGACGGCTCCCCGCGCTGCGCGGCCATGCGGTCTGCGGCCAGGTGAATCGCCTGGCGCACCTGGTTGTAGGTGCCGCAGCGGCACAGGTTGCCCGCCATGGCGCTTTCGATCGCCGCATCGTCCGGCGCGGGCGTGGCGGCCAGCAAGGCAGCGGCCTGCATGATCTGCCCCGTCTGGCAATAGCCGCACTGCGCCACATCCAGCTCCATCCAGGCCGCCTGCACGGGGTGCAGCCCGTCGCCTGCGGGTGCCAGCCCTTCGATGGTGGTGACCGCCGCGCCATCAAGCGCACTGATGGGCATCACGCACGAGCGCGTGGCCTGCCCGTTGACGTGTACCGTGCAGCAGCCGCACAGGGCCGCGCCGCAGGCGTATTTGGTGCCCGTGAGGCCCAGCTGCTCGCGCAGCACCCACAGCAGCGGCGTGTCCGGCTCGGCGTCCACCACTGCCTCGCGTCCATTGATCGTCAGTTTCACCACGAGATACCCGTTTCGTCGTGACGTGTTCAAGCATGCAGCTTTTCACCAAAACGCGAGCCGGTCAATGCGCCGCGCTCGGCACGGCGGCCTTTGGGTGAAGCGAAACACCCTGCATGGCCCGGATCGCCCAGCCTCTCGCACGGGCTGGACGCTTCACCTCGACCCCGACTTGCGTTTGAACAAGAACTGAGTAAAAATACAGTTACTGGATAAGCAACCAGTTAACTGTCCCACCGGCCCTTGCCCCCACGCCCATGACCAGCAGCCCCAAACTCACCGCCCGCCAGCAGCAAATCCTGCAACTGGTGCAGCACGCCATCGCCCGCACAGGGGCCCCGCCCACGCGCGCCGAAATCGCGGCCGAGCTGGGTTTCAAGTCTGCCAATGCCGCCGAAGAGCACCTGCAAGCGTTGGCGCGCAAAGGCGTCATCGAGCTGGTCAGCGGCACCTCGCGCGGCATCCGCCTGAGGGGTGCCGCACGCACCCCCTCCGGCACGGGTGACCCCGCCAGCCTCACCCTGCCCGGCATGGCCCAGCTGGCGTTGCCCCTGGTCGGCCGCGTGGCCGCCGGCTCGCCCATCCTGGCGCAAGAGCACGTCGACCAGACCTACCACGTTGAGCACACCCTGTTCGCCCAGCGCCCCGACTACCTGCTGCGCGTGCGCGGCATGTCCATGCAAGGCGCCGGCATCATGGACGGCGACCTGCTGGCCGTACAGTCCACCCGCGAAGCGCGCAACGGCCAGATCGTGGTGGCCCGCCTGGGCGAAGACGTCACCGTCAAGCGCTTTCACCGCCACAAGAACCAGATCGAGCTGCACGCCGAAAACCCCGACTACCCCACCATCGTCGTGCAGCCCGGCGAACCGTTCGAGATCGAAGGGCTGGCCGTCGGCCTGATCCGCGGCCACATGCTCATGTAGCGCGCGCTTGTTCCGCACCGCCGCAGGTGGCGGGCGTGCAGGCGATGGCGGCCCCGCTCGGGCCGAGCCATCGCCCACACCCTGCGGCAGCGCATGCGCCCAGGCCCCCCAAGGGCTGGCGCGCCTCACCCCAATCTCGCCTGTGTCCAACCTCTGCTTGCCTGAAAGGTTTTACATGGGAACCAATGTCATCTACCTGGCCGACCGCGTGCCCAGCTACCGCCGCGCGCGCGCGCACCGTGCAACGCTCCCCGCCGCCGATCTGCACGCCAGCGCGGGCAGCGCGGCAAACACCAGCGCCGCAAACGGCACTTGGGCCCGCCTGGCGCGCGAGCGCGTGGTGGCCCGAGAGGCGGCCCGACAAACGCCACTGCTCCACACGCCAGCGCCGTCCAGCACCCACGCAGGCGCCACCAGCAGGCCCACACCCGCGCTGCGCGTCACCCGCGTGGCCGAGCCCACCGCCGTCCCTGGCGGCGTAGGCCGCCTGCGCATCTCCGGCCGCCTGATCGACGTGTGCGCCGAACTCGAACGCCTGGCCGCCGCTGAAGCCGCCTAGTGCCGCGACGCCACCCCCCGTGCGCCTGACCGCAGCACATGCCGCATGCGCCCAGGCGCCATCGCATTCAAATAAAAACCTGTCTCTTTTGCGTCCTTCGCGAACCCTTCGCGTCCTTCGCGTCCGGCTGTTTGGCGATTCTTAATGCGATGACCCTGCACATGCGCCCATCCACCACCGGCCGAGCCAGCCCCACCCACTGACCCTGATGCGTCTTGATTGGCACAGCCCGCACGCCCTGCCCGGCCACCTCCCGCACCCCCGCCAGCACGACGGGCCAGCGCAGCGGCGCGGGCACAATGCGGGCATGAACATCGTGATCCTCGACGACTACCAGGACGCCGTGCGCAAGCTCGCTTGTGCGGCGCGCCTGGAGCCCTATCCCGCCAAGGTTTACACCAACACCGTCAAGGGTCTGGGCCAGTTGTCGGTGCGCCTGCGCGACGCCGAGGTCATCGTGCTCATCCGCGAGCGCACGCAGCTCACCCGCCAGCTCATCGAAAAGCTCCCCAAGCTGAAAATGATTTCCCAGACCGGCCGCGTGGGCAGCCACATCGACGTGGTGGCCTGCACCGAGCGCGGCATTGCCGTGGCCGAAGGCGTCGGCTCGCCCGTGGCCCCGGCCGAGCTGACCTGGGCGCTGATCATGGCCGCTGCGCGCCGCCTGCCGCAGTACATCGGCAACCTCAAGCACGGCGCCTGGCAGCAGTCGGGGCTGAAATCCGCCTCCATGCCGCCCAACTTCGGCCTCGGCACCCTGCTGCGCGGGCGCACGCTGGGCATTTGGGGCTACGGCAAGATCGGCCAGCTCGTGGCCGGCTATGGCCGCGCCTTCGGCATGCAGGTCATGGTCTGGGGCTCGGCCGAAAGCATGGCGCGCGCGCGTGCCGACGGCCACCACGCCGCGCCCACGCGCGAAGAGTTTTTCGCCCTGGCCGACGTGCTGTCGCTGCACCTGCGCCTGGCCGAGGCCACGCACGGCATCGTCAAGCTGGCCGACCTGAGCCGCATGAAACCCACGGCGCTGCTGGTCAACACCTCGCGCGCCGAGCTGATCGAGCCCGACGCGCTGGTCAGCGCCCTCAACCGGGGCCGCCCCGGCATGGCCGCCGTCGACGTGTTCGAGACCGAGCCCATCCTGCAAGGCCAGGCCCTGCTGCGGCTGGAGAACTGCATCTGCACGCCCCACATCGGCTACGTCGAGCAAGACAGCTACGAGATGTACTTCGGCGCCGCCTTTGACAACGTGCTCAACTACCTGCGCGGCACCCCCACCAACATCGTCAACCCCGGCGCGCTGCAAGTGCGGCGCTGAACGCCTGGCAATGTAAGAAATATGAGCTGCTTGCGCATGTTTTAAAGCAGTTTCAGATATAAATATATCTAAATCTGATTTAAATCTTACGCAAACAGCTATAGAAAAATACCTCGATCAGCCACACCGCTCATCCGTCCCCGCGCCCGCGTGGCCAGCCAAAAGCCTGCACCATAATCAGCCGCATGGAGACAAATACCCCCCGTCAATTTCATACCGTCGGCATCGTCGGCACCGGTGCCATGGGCCGTGGCATCGCCCAAATCGCCGCACAGGCGGGCAGCACCGTGCTGCTGTTCGACACCCAGCCCGAAGCCATCGCCAAGGCGCAAGACGCGCTGGGCAAGCAATGGGACAAGCTGGCCGAAAAAGGCCGCATCAGTGCCGATGCCGCCGCCACCCACAAGGCGCGCCTCAAGCCCGCCGCCACTCTGGCCGACCTGGCCGCGTGCGACCTGGTCATCGAGGCCATCGTCGAGCGGCTCGACGTGAAGCAGAAAGTGTTTGCCGAGCTTGAAGCCATCGTGCAACCCGATGCCGTGCTCGCCACCAACACCTCCTCGCTCTCCGTCACCGCCATTGCCGCCGGCCTCAAGCGCCCGCAGCAGTTCGCGGGCTACCACTTCTTCAACCCCGTGCCGCTGATGAAGGTGGTCGAAGTCATCGCGGGCCTGAAAACCGCCCCTGCCGTCTGCCAGCGCCTGGCCGCCTACGCGCGCCAGATGGGCCACACCCCCGTGCAGGCGGGCGACACGCCCGGCTTCATCGTCAACCACGCCGGACGCGGCTACGGCACCGAGGCGCTGCGCATCGTCAGCGAAGGCGTGGCCGACTTCGCCACCATCGACCGCATCCTGAAAGACCAGATGGGCTTCAAGCTCGGCCCCTTCGAGCTGATGGATCTCACCGCGCTCGACGTGTCGCACCCGGTAATGGAATCCATCTACCGCCAGTATTACGAAGAGCCGCGCTACCGCCCCAGCGTCATCACCGCCCAGCGCCTGGCCGGCGGCGTGGTGGGCAAGAAAGTGGGAGAGGGCTTTTACACCTACGTGGACGGTGCTGCGCAAATCGCGCCCGAACCACCCGTGCCGCAGGCAGGCGACATGCCGCCCGTGTGGGTCAGCACCCGTGCCGCGCGGCGCGCCGAGCTTTTCCAGCTGCTGAAAGACCTGGGCGCAAAGATCGAAACCGGCCAGTCGCCCTCGCCGCAGGCGCTCAGCCTTGTCGCCCCGCTGGGCTTTGACGTGACCACCGTCGCCGTGGTCGAGCGGCTCGACCCCGCGCGCACGGTAGGCATCGACATGTTCGTCGATGACCAGGCCACCCGCCGCCGCGTGCTGGCCACCAACCCGGCCACGCGCCGCGACATGATCGACGCCGCGCACGCGCTGTTCGCGCGCGACGGCAAACCCGTCAGCGTCATCCGCGACTCCGGCGGCTTCGTCACCCAGCGCGTGGTTTCAACCATCGTCAACATCGCTGCCGACATGTGCCAGCAGCGCGTGTGCAGCCCGCAAGACCTGGAAACCGCCGTCACCCTGGGCCTGGGCTACCCGCTCGGCCCCCTGGCCATGGGCGACAAGCTCGGCCCCGCCAACGTGCTCGAAGTGCTGTTCAACATGCAGACCGTCTACGGCGATGCGCGCTACCGCCCCAGCCCCTGGCTGCGCCGGCGCGGCGCCATTGGCCTGAGCCTGCTGCACGAAGAAGCCTGACCCTGGTACACCAAGAAAGACCCCCGCCATGACCGCCGAGCTGCGCAGCACCGTGGAAGGCCGCACCCTGGTGCTCACCATCCACAACCCCGAGCACCGCAACGCCCTCGGCCCCGAGATGTATGCCGCCGGCGTCGAAGCGCTGAACGTGGCCGAAGGCAACCCCGACGTGCGCTGCGTGGTGCTGCGCGGCGAAGGCGAGGTGTTTTGCGCCGGCGGCAACCTGCAACGCCTGCAAGCCAACCGGCAAAAGCCGCCCGAAGTGCAGGCGCAAAGCATCGACGGCCTGCACAACTGGGTCGAAGCCATCCGCACCTTCCCCAAGCCCGTCATCGCCGCCGTCGAAGGGCCGGCCGCAGGCGCGGGCTTTTCGCTCGCGCTAGCGTGCGATCTGATCGTGGCCGCGCGCAACGCCGTCTTCGTCATGGCCTACAGCAGCGTGGCGCTGTCGCCCGACGGCGGCGGCAGCTGGAGCCTTGCGGCCGCCCTGCCCCGCCAGCTCGTGGCCGAGCTGCTCATGGGCGGCGAGCGCATCGGCGCGCAGCGCCTGCACGAGCTGGGCGTGGTGGGGCGCCTGTGCGACGCCGGCCAGGCCAGCGCCAGCGCCATGCAATGGGCCGACCAGCTCGCCACGCGCGCGCCCAACGTCATGGCCAGCATCAAGGAGCTGCTGGGCGAAGCGCCCACCAACAGCCTCGCGCAGCACCTCGCGCTGGAGCGCGAGCACTTCGTGCGCAACCTGCACCACGCCAACGCAGGCATCGGCATCGCCGCCTTTCTGGCCAGGCAAAAGCCCATATACGAGTAAAGCGCCGCCAGCGCCGCGCCGTCCCTCGCGCGACAATGGCAGCCAATGCAGTCACTCAAAAGACAGACCATGGACGACCCCATTCTTACGATGGAAGAACGAGAGGCGATCAACAACGGTCGCTGGTTTTCCTCCCTTTCCCCATCCCTGCGGCACGACATTCTTCGATGCGCCTACGTCAAACGCTACGCCGACGGCGAACTCATCTGCGCCAGGGGCGAACCCGCCGAGCAGTGGATCGCCTGCGCCCGGGGCGCGGTGCGCGTCAGCTCCACCACGCTCACCGGCAAGCAGATCACGCTCACCTACGTCGAGCCCGGCATCTGGTTCGGCGACGTGGCCATCCTCGACGGCGAGCGCCGCACGCACGATGCCTATGCGCATGGCGACACCACCATCCTCTGCGTGGCACGGGCCGACTTCCAGAAAATCCTGCGCGAGCACAGCGAACTGTACGAAGCCCTGCTCAAGCTGCAAGCGCGGCGCATCCGCCTGCTGTTCGGCCAGGTGGAAGACCTCAACACCCTGCCCCTGCGCGCACGCCTGGCCAAGCAGCTCAGCCACCTGGTGCGCAGCTACGGCGTGCCCAGCCTGTCGTCCTACGACGAAGTGCGCATCACCTTGCAACTGGCGCAGGAAGAGCTGGCCCAGCTGCTGGGCGCATCGCGCCAGCGCGTCAACCAGGAGCTGAAAGCCATGGAGCGCGAGGGCATCATCCGCATCGAGCCCGCAGGGCTGGTGGTGTGCGACCGCGATGCGCTGCTGCGCATTGCCGAAACCGCAAGCTGACGCCTCTTGCCCCCTCCCCCTCTGGGGGAGGGTTGGGGTGGGGGCCAACCACGTTGGATTTGTTGAAGGTGGTCAGCCCCCATCCCAGCCTTCCCCCAGCGGGGGAAGGAGCGGGCAACCCGAACATTTGTGGGGTTGGCCCTGACACGAAGGGGTTTGCCATCCCCCGCCACCTCCCGCACCGTGCCCCCCGTCGCCCTGCGGCCTCGCCCCTTTCACTCCCGTGCTTCACATGACCGACGCCTTCACCGGCACGCGCGCTGTTGCGCCTGCCCACGCTTTCGACATCGACGCGCTCAGCCGCTGGCTGGCCGAGCACCTGCCGGGGTTCAGCGGCCCGCTCACGGTGGAGCAATTCAAGGGCGGCCAATCCAACCCCACCTACAAGCTCATCACCCCGGGCATGAGCTACGTCATGCGCGCCAAGCCCGGCCCCGTGGCCAAGCTGCTGCCCTCGGCGCACGCGATTGAGCGAGAGTTTGCCGTCATGCGCGGGCTGCACGGCACCGACGTGCCCGTCGCGCGCATGCACGTGCTGTGCGAAGACGAATCCGTCATCGGCCGCGCCTTCTACGTCATGGAATTCGTGCAAGGCCGCGTGCTGTGGGACCAGACCCTGCCCGGCATGGCCAATGCCGAGCGCGCCGCCATCTACGACGAGATGAACCGCGTCATCGCCGCGCTGCACAAGGTCGATTTCGCATCGCAAGGGCTGGCCGACTACGGCAAGCCCGGCAACTATTTCCAGCGCCAGATCGGCCGCTGGAGCAAGCAATACCAGGCCAGCGTCACCCAGCCCATCGCCGAGATGGACCGCCTGATCGACTGGCTGCCCGCCCACATGCCCGCCAGCGCGCGCGACGAAAGCCTCACCAGCATCGTGCACGGCGACTACCGGCTCGACAACATGGTCTTTCACCCCACCGAGCCGCGCGTGCTCGCCGTGCTCGACTGGGAGCTGTCCACCCTGGGCCACCCGCTGGCCGACTTCAGCTACCACTGCATGGCCTGGCACATCCCGCCCGGCGCGTTTCGCGGCATCGGCGGCGTGGACATCGCCAGCCTCGGCATCCCCAGCGAAGGCGAATACATCCGCCGCTACTGCGAGCGCACCGGCTTCGCCACCCCCGAGCAGCTCGCGCCCGACTGGAACTTCTACATGGCCTACAACCTGTTTCGCATCGCCGCCATCCTGCAAGGCATCGCCAAGCGCGTCGAAGCCGGCACCGCCAGCAGCGCGCAGGCCAAGGCCAGCGGCGCAGGCGCGCGCCCCATGGCCGAGATGGCCTGGCACTTTGCACAAAAAACATAGCTTTCAGCGAAAGCTTGTCAACCGCTTTAGCCCTGTTCAATAGAAATTTTCAAAGGAGCCATGATGGAATTCGACTACACCCCCAAGGTCAAGGAGATGCAGGCCAAGCTGCTCGCCTTCATGGACGAGCACATCTACCCCAACGAGAGCGTGTTCTTCAAGGAGATCGCCGACAACCGCGCCAAGGGCAACGCCTGGGTCCCCACCCAGATCGTTGAAAAGCTCAAGCCCATCGCCCGCAAGGCCGGGCTGTGGAACCTGTTCCTGCCCCGCTCGCCGCGCGCGCCCGAGGGTTTGAGCAACCTCGAATACGCGACGCTGTGCGAAATCATGGGCCGCGTCACCTTTGCCGCCGAAGTCTTCAACTGCTCGGCACCCGACACCGGCAACATGGAAACCATCGAGCGCTACGGCTCCGAGGCCAACAAGGACGAATGGCTGGAGCCGCTGCTGAAGGGCGAGATCCGCTCCGCCTTCCTGATGACCGAGCCGGCGGTGGCCTCGTCCGACGCCACCAACATCGAATGCCGCATCGAGCGCGACGGCGACGACTACGTCATCAACGGCCGCAAGTGGTGGTCCTCCGGCGCGGGCGACCCGCGCTGCGCCATCTACATCGTCATGGGCAAGACCGACCCCGAGGCGCCGCGCCACTCGCAGCAATCCATGATCCTCGTGCCCGCCAACGCACCCGGCATCACCGTCATCCGCCCCCTCACCGTCTTCGGCTGGGACGACGCGCCCCACGGCCACATGGAAGTCGAGCTGAAAAACGTGCGCGTGCCCGCAGGCAACCTGCTCAAGGGCGAAGGCCAGGGCTTCGCCATCGCCCAGGGCCGCCTCGGCCCAGGCCGCATCCACCACTGCATGCGCAGCATCGGCGCCGCCGAGCGCGCACTTGAGCTGATGTGCAAGCGCCTGAACGAGCGCGTCGCCTTCGGCAAGCCCATCAGCAGCCAGGGCGTCTGGCGCGAGCGCATCGCCGAATCGCGCTGCATGATCGAACAAGCCCGCCTGCTCACCCTCAAGGCCGCCTACATGATGGACACCGTGGGCAACAAGGTCGCGCAGGCCGAAATCGCCATGATCAAGATCGTCGCGCCCACCATGGCCTGCCAGGTCATCGACTGGGCCATCCAGGCCCACGGCGGCGGCGGCGTGAGCGACGACTTCCCCCTCGCCTACATGTACGCCCACCAGCGCACCCTGCGCCTGGCCGACGGGCCGGATGAAGTGCACCGCAACGCCCTCGCCAAACTGGAGCTGGCCAAGCACACGGCCAACCCGAAGGCCGTGGAAATGCCGATCACGCGCGGCAGCTGAGAAAGCACAAAAAGTAGCTGCTTGCGTACGGTTTAAAACAGTTTCAGATAGTTTTGCATCTGAAATCGTTTTAAACCGTGCGCAAGCAGCTATCTTTATATCATCTAACAGCCAAGTGCGAAGGACGCACAAAACAACCCGAAACCAGGCTGTTTCTTTCGCGTCCTTCGCGTTGGGTTTTCCTCGCGCTTACCATCAAAGCCCCCGGCCTTGTCCGCCGCACACCAAGGAGCGCCCCCATGATCGACGTCTATTCCTGGGCCACACCCAACGGCCACAAAGTCCACATCATGCTGGAGGAATGCAGCCTGCCCTACCAGGCCCACGCCGTCGACATCGGCAAAGGCCAGCAGTTCCAGCCCGACTTTCTCGCCATCAGCCCCAACAACAAAATCCCCGCCATCACCGACAGCGATGGCCCCGGCGGCCAGCCCATCTCGGTGTTCGAATCCGGTGCCATCCTCCTTTACCTGGCCGAGAAAACCGGGCAATTCCTGCCGCAAGACCCACGCGCCCGTTACGCCGCGCTGCAATGGCTCATGTTCCAGATGGGCGGCGTCGGCCCCATGCTGGGCCAGGCGCACCATTTCCGCATCTACGCGCCCGAAAAACTGCCCTACGCCATCGACCGCTACACCAACGAAGCCGCGCGCCTGTACGGCGTGATGAACCAGCAGATCGAACGCACCGGTGCCTACATCGCCGGGCCCGACTACAGCATCGCCGACATCGCCATCTACCCCTGGCTGCGCAGCTGGCAGAACCAGGGCATCGACTGGGCCCACTACCCCGCGCTGAAAAACTGGTTCGACCGCATCGGCGCACGCCCCGCCGTACAACGCGGCGTGCAGGTGCTCGCCCACCTGCGCCAGCCCGTGCACACCGACGCCGAAAAAGAAGTGCTCTTCGGCAAGACGCAGTACCAGAACCGCTGATGGGGCACCGCGCACAAGGTAGAATGCGCGCTTTCGTCGGAGCGTAGCGCAGCCTGGTAGCGCATCTGCTTTGGGAGCAGAGGGTCGCGAGTTCGAATCCCGCCGCTCCGACCAAAACAAAAAAGCCAACGGCTTCAAAGCCCGCGCCCCTTCACCGGAGCGCGGGCTTTTTTCTGGCCCATCGTCAACCAACCGCCTGAGAGGAAACCATGTTCAGTCACGTCATCCTTGGAAGCAACGACCTTGAGCGCTCCAGGACGTTCTACGACGCCGTGTTATCGGTCATCGGCGTGGCCCCCGGCGTGGATGTGGACTTGCATTCGCCGCGCATTTTTTACCGGCACAAAGGGGGCATGCTGGGGATTGCCACGCCGCTGAACGGACAACCGGCCACACCTGCCAACGGCGGGACGGTGGGCTTTCTGATGGACAGCCCCGAGCAAGTCCATGCCTTCCACGCGGCTGCGCTGGGCCATGGCGGAACCACCTGCGAGAACCCGCCGGGCCAGCGCGAAACGCCAGGCGGTTCGCTCTACCTGGCTTACGTGCGCGACCCTGACGGCAACAAGCTCTGCGCGCTTCACAAGCTGCCTTGACGCGGGCTACCCAGACCCCCTGGATCGCGCTGGCCCCAGCCCCAGCGCCCGGCCCACCGCCCAGTGGTTGACCCGGTGGCGCAGCGTGGTGCGCGTCAAGGTCAGCGACGCGATGTCGGCGGGCGCATGGGTGAGACAGCGGTAGCCGTCTGCGGTGACCACCACCGTGTCGCTGTGCCGGTAGCCGCCCACGCCTGGCTCGTACAGGCCCGGCTCGATGGAGATGACCATGTTTGGCCGCAGCACGTGGCCGCTGCCTTCGGCGATCCACGGCGCTTCGTGGTTGCCCAGCCCGAAGCCGTGGCCGCAGCGGTGCAGGCGGGTCTGAAAGTCGGCAAAGCCGGCACCTTGCAGAAAGCGGTTCACCGCCGCGTCGATGGCGGCGCATTCGACGCCGGGGCGCACCATGTCGAAGGCGATCTGGCGCGCCCGCGCCAGGGTGGCGAAGCGCTCGCGTTCGCGCGGCGTGGGCGTTTGCGTGAAGAAGGTGCGCTCGCTTTCCGCCGCGTAGCCGTTGACGCGCGTGAGCACCATCGCCACGTGCGGCCCGGCGCGCAGGCGGTCGGTCATGCGGGGCACCGAGTGCGGCTCGGCGCTGAGGGGCGCAGGCCAGGCGGCGGCGATGACCTTGGTGGCCAGCGCGTCCCAGTCCGGCACCTCGCGGATGATCTTGCGCTGCAGCGCCTGGGTGGGCATGTAGGTTTCGGCGGCGTGCGCGCCGTTCCAGGCCTTGCGCAGAATCTCGCGCACGCCCCAGTCGGCGTAGCGCGCCGCGCGCTCGATCTGCGCAAGCTCCCATTCGGACTTGACCATGCGCTGCGCCTCAACCACATCCGTCGCGCGGCCACCCGCCTGGCTCAGCACCCGGGCCACGCTCCACGGCGCGCCCTCGTCAAACCCGAAGGCTGCCGAGGCCAACGGGGTGTTGAGCAGGGCTTCGGCCCAGCCCTGCCCCGCTGGCGCGGGAAACTCGCGGTAGCTGAGCACGTCGGTTGGCTCAATGCCCCAGGCCTTGCCCATGTGCCCGGCTTCCAGCGCGGGCACGAGCATGCGGCGCGAGCCGTCGGCACCGATGATGAGGAAGAAGGGGCGCTCCAGCGGCTCGAAGGTGGCACCGGTGAGGTAGAAGATGTTGTCGGTGCCGGTGGCGACGAAATGGCCCAGGCCGGCCTGGCGAATCGCCTGCACCAGAGCATCGTGGCGACGCCTGAACTCGGTCACCTGCGCGGGAGGAAAGTGGTGTTTCATTGTGAGCGCTTGAATCAGATGGGCATCAGCCCCACACCGCCTCGAACACGCGCAGCCAGTTGCCGCCGAGGATCTGGGTCACCTCGCCGTCGGCAAAGCCGCGCTGCTTGAGGCCCGCCGTCAGGTGGGCCAGCGTGTCGAGCGTTTCGATGCCCTGGGGGTAGACGTAAGGCGGCGGGCCGTAGTTGTCGGCGCTCCAGAGGCCGGCCTGCAGCATGAAGTCGTAAGTGGCTTGCGCCTCGGCCAGCGGCATGATGCCGTGCTGGCCGGTGAAGTAGTCCAGGCCCAGCCCGACGTGGGCCACGCCCACCAGGTCGGCCACATAGGTGATGTGGTCGATCAGCGCATTCAGGCTGGGCCTGGCGTGGCGGGACACGAAGGGCGGGTAGCCCGCCACGCCGATCACGCCGCCGGTGGCGGCGGCGGCCTGGATCTGCTCGTCCCGGATGTTGCGGCGAATGGGGTGCACGCCCTGCGGGTTGGCGTGGCTGAAGATGACCGGTGCGGTGGAGGCGGCGATGGCATCCAGCGTGGTGCGGTAGCCCGTGTGCGAGCAGTCCACGATGACGCGCGCCGCGTTCATGCGCGCCACCACTTCGCGGCCAAACGGCGTCAGGCCGCTGTCGCTGTCCACCTCGCAGCCACAGCCAATGCGGTTCTGCACGTTGTAGGTGAGCTGGATGATGCCGACGCCCAGGCCCTTGTAGGCGTCGATCAGGTCCACATCGTCTTCAATGGCGTCGCCGCCCTGAAACGCCAGCAGAATGCCCAGGCGCTGCGTGGCCTTGGCCGCGCGAACGTCGGCCGCCGTGCGGATGGCCATCAGGTCGGGCCGCGATGCCAGCAAGGCATGCCAGAAGCCCAGCTTTTTCAGCGTGGCCACGGCATCGTCCGGCCCGACGGCGAGGGTGGGCGTGACCACCGTCACGCCGCCCTGGCGGCACCGCTCCAGATGCTGCCCCTCGCTGGCCAGCGGGCACACCGCGTCGATGACGATGGCGCTGTCGTGCAGGGCGCGCACCTGCGCGGGCAGCGCCAGTGCCGGGCGGTGCGCTTCGGGCGCTGGCGGTGATGCTGGTTGTGATGCCGGGGCGGGCGACACCGGCGCGCCGGCCAGCATCTGCGCCACGCTTTTTTGCACGAAGCCCTCGATGGCACCTTTCATCGCCATGAGCATCAGGGGCACGGCCACCCTGGTTTCGACGGCGGCGTCCTGCACCTGCAGGTCGATCGCGAGCTTCTGCCCCATGGCCTTCATCGTCATCGTGACGGCGCTGGCCCCCTGCCATTGGGCCGTGATGCTGCCGCCACCGGGGATGACCACTTGCGGGATCCCCGCCTGAATGCGCTGCGCAGCCTCATCGCGCGGCAGCGTGTGCGGAATGCGCACCGTGAGTGTGGAAGCCATGTCTCGTGTGCCCCGGTGAGTGGAATGAAATGGCACCCAACGAGCGCCGCATGCGCCAAATTGTCTGGTGGGGTGCATGGCTTGCCGTATTCATGCATGGACAGGCGGCATTCATCTTTGGACAATCGTTGTCGCATGCCTACCTTCATCGACTCCGTCAGCCCCCGGCACCTTGCGGCGCTGGTGCGGCACCTTGAGCACGAAGGCTTGGCCTGCACGGCGGCGCTGCGCCGCGCGGGCGTGAGCCGCCAGATGCTGGACTGGGACCGCATCCCGATCCCCGCCGCGCTCGCCGCGATGCAGGAAATCGTCAAAGGCACCAAGCGCACCGACCTCGGCTTCGTGCGCGGGCTGATCACGCAGGCCGGCCCCGACCACGTCGCATCGCGGCTGCTGCTCAGCGCGCCCACCCTGCGCGAAGGGCTGCGCGCGCTGGCACCCTACATGCCGCTCATCTCGCCGGCCATCCGCATGCACTGCCGCGACGAGCCGCACGCCTTCGTGATCGAGCTGGGCCTGGCGCGCCCCTTGCCCTACGAGATCGGCGTCATCGCCCTGGAAACCGTGGCCGTGTCATCGCATCGGCAGTGGCTGTTTCTGCTGCAGGCGCGGGCGCTGCACTACGAGATCGCGTTCTCGTGGCCCGCCCCCGCGCACGCGGCGCGCTACCGCGAGCTGCGCAGCCCCCGGGTCAGCTTTGGCAGCGGCACAACCCCGGCCGTGCGCATGCGCATGCCTGCTGAAGTCGCCAAGCGCCCCTTGCCCATGGCCGACGAGAAGGCCTTGCGCGACGCGGCCCGGCAGGCACGCGATCTGCTGGCCGAGCTGGCGCGCGAGCGCTCGCTCTCGGACTGGGTGCGCCATGTGCTCACCACCGTGGGCGAGCAACTGCTGGGTCAGGAAGAAACGGCGGCGCTGCTGCACATTTCGGGCAAGACCCTTTCGCGCCGCCTGGCGCAAGAAAACGCGCGCTTTGGCGAGATGGCGCAGCAAGTGCGGCAGGCCCGGGCCGAAGACATGCTGCTGAATGCTGGCGGCATGAGCATCGGCGACATCAGCCACGCGCTGGGCTACTCGACACCATCGAACTTCGTTCGATCATTCAAGAAGCGCTCGGGCATGACGCCAGCGCAGTTTCGAGCCGGCGGAGGCCAGGCCCGACGTGGCACCGGCTGAAAGCACTTTTTTGGCACGGCCAGCGCGCCCGCTAGGCGTCGTCTCAGCAGAAGGCGACGTGTACACTTGCCGGCTTGGCCTTGCGGTGGGCGCGGGTTGAAAGCGCATTCGGCTGCTGCCCCCATGTGCCCAGGCCCGCGCCAACGGGCCTTTTTTGCCGCTGCCGCATTTGTCTTCTGCCCGTAGCTCAACTGGATAGAGCAGCTGCCTTCTAAGCAGCAGGTCGGGGGTTCGAGTCCCTCCGGGCAGGCCACCAAACTCGAATACCCTGCATTTCGCCTCCGCGCAGCCATCCCTCGGCACGATCTGCCCAAGCGTTTTGACGACTTTCGCGTGGTTCATCTGCGCACTCGGTCGTGAGGCAGCAGGTGTTCGATCTTCTGGCGCAGGACACGCGGGCAACGAGTGATCTGGCTGGTTGTTTGAGCGCAGGAATGGAGCCGACGAGACGGGAGTCCGTCCCCTGCGCTTTCCGGGCCTGGGCGCTGCACCCGCTCCGCAGCCAAGGAGAGTCAAAACACCGTGCATTGGATTTTGCAGAGAAATCTCATCAATCCCGCAGACCTTTCTCGTTTCGAGCGAGCGCTGCAGGAGCAGCAGACAAGCTACAGCCTGGTCAGCCTGGTGCCGTTTTTTCACGAGCTGGCGAAGGAGCCTGCCGGCTTGTCGTCATGCCGCATCTTTGTCTACGGCAGCACAGGGCTTGGCCACGTGGCCAAAGCTCGCGGGTGGCAGCCCGGCTACCTTGACGAAGGGCTGGATTACGAGCTGATGCTTGCCCGCTACGGTCGACTGGCGCTGAATGCTGACGCTGTCTGCCGTCCGCTCGATAAGCTGACGCGCGTCTGGGATCAGTTCTTCATCCGTCCCGCGCTGGACAACAAGTCGTTCGCTGGATCCGTGATGACGTGGCAAGAGCTGGAAGACTTTCGGGCGGGCGTAGCAAAGGTGGCTGATGCGCCCGATGTGACGCTGCGCCCCACCGACCGTGTCGTGATGGCTCCGCTGACGCAGATTGAAGCCGAGTTCCGCATGTTCGTCGTCGGAGGAGAGGTGGTGACCGGATCGAGATACAAGGTCGGTGACCGCTTGTCTGTCGCAAGCGAAGTGCCACAGGCCGTCTTCCAATATGCCAAGGAGTGTGCCCGGCTCTGGCGGCCGAACGACGCGTTCACCCTGGATGTTGCGGTGACGGCAGGTGGCCTGCGGGTGCTCGAGCTGAACTCCGCGAATTCCGCTGGTGTCTACGCATGCGACGTTGGCCGAATTGTCCAGGCTGTCAACGCGCGGTTGTAGCCCGCCGACAAGCTCCGTTGTCTGCTCTCCTCACGCCCCGACAGTCTTTTGCCGGCACTCATTCCCACCTTCACCAAGCAGGAATTTGACCTCCTGCAAAGGGCCAACCCCCTTCGGGCAGGCGCAAGCCATTGCGTCTGTTATTTATTTCAAAAAAATGACAGACACATGATGCGATGGCAAGCTGCTTGCGCATCCGCTAGGATCGCGCTGCGTTCGGTTACAAGCCCTTTGCTCAGGGTTTTCCCTGACCATCCCATCGCCCGTTCGTAACGATGTCTGTCACCATGGTCGCCCCCGGCAGCTTGGCGACAGGCCTCACTGCCCTCTCACACAGCCCCCAAGGATTGACCGCATGCGCGCCATCAAGGAAGCCCGGAAGTACATTGAGCGTAAACCCGAAGACGCACAGGCCAAAACCCTCTCGCGTCTCGTGCTGGCGCTTGAGTCCGAGGGCGAATTCGTCGTCTCCGACCTCTACATGCTGGATCTCGACCGCTTCAAGCTGGCGCTCGAAATCCTCGACGAGTGGCGTCTGGATCGCCACTACGCCAGCAAGGCCAAGCTGTTCGACGTGTCCATGCAACTGGCCGTGCTCGACACCGGCAAAGGCGCGGGCAAAAAAGGCGGCCAGAAGAAAGACGAGTCCGCCAAGCCGGAAGCCGGCAAGGACGATGCCAAGAAAGCCGCCAAGGACAAGTAAGCGTCAGCGCTGCGAAAGCGCCAAAAGGGTGTGCCCCGCCAGGGTCACGCCCTTTTGGTGCCTCTACGCACTGTCCTCACCTTCGCGCGGCAGCACGCGGGCCAAAACCCGCATGTCAGGCCCCACCGGCTGCGCCCCCGCCCATGCCATTCGCACGCCCTGCGCCAGGGCGTGCAGCGGCCCCACCGCGGCCACGCCTGCGCCCTCGCCCAGCAGCAGCGGTGCCTGGTACAGCAGCAGCTCATCCACCAGCGCCTCGCGCAGCAGGGAGCCATTGAGCTTGAAGCCGGCTTCGACATGCACCTCGTTCAGCTCGCGCCGCGCCAGGTCGCGCCGCATGGCCGCCAGATCGACCTTGCCGCGCACATCCGGCAGCGGCACCACCTCGGCCCCGCGCGCCAGCAGCGGCTGGTGGCGGGCTGAATCCTCTTCGGCGGTGTAAACCAGCACCTGCCGCCCGGCCACCTGCCACAGCGCGGCATCCAGCGGGGTTTGCAGGCGGCTGTCCACCAGCACCAGCACGGGCTGGCGCGCGACGCCGGGCAAGCGCGCGTCCAGCCGTGGGTTGTCTTCCAGCACAGTGCCAATGCCGGTCAACACCGCGCAGGCACGCGCGCGCCAGGCATGCCCATCGGCGCGCGCCTCGGGCGAGGTGATCCACTGGCTCACGCCATTGGGCAAGGCCGTGCGCCCGTCAAGCGAGCTGGCCACCTTCATGCGCACCCAGGGCAGACCATGCGTCATGCGGTGGAAAAAGCCGATGTTCAACTCGCGCGCTTCGTGGGCCTGCGCTGCCGTGCCCAGCGCCACCGCCACGCCCGCCGCGCGCAGCCGCGCAAAGCCCTGACCGGCCACGCGCGGGTTGGGGTCTTGCACCGCTGCCACCACGCGCCGCACGCCCGCCGCCACCAGCGCATCGCAGCACGGGCCGGTGCGGCCCTGGTGCGCGCACGGCTCCAGCGTCACGTAAGCCGTGGCACCCGCCGTGGCATGCCCGCGGGCCGCCGCATCGCGCAAGGCCATGACCTCCGCATGCGCCTGCCCCACGGGCTGGGTGTGACCGGCGCCGATCACCTCGCCCGTCTCATTCACCAGCACGCAGCCGACAGCCGGGTTGGGCGGGCAATGCCAGCGCGCCTGCCGCGCCAGATCAAGCGCCTGGCGCATGTGTACGGGGTCTGAAAGCGGGGGAAGGTGGGCCACGAAACAAACAGGGCGGCGGTGCGAAGCCTGATTCCAAAACGCGATATCTGGAATCTGAAAAACAAAACGGGTTACAGCATTTCTACTGTAACCCGTTGATTTTTTTGGCGGAGTGGACGGGGCTCGAACCCGCGACCCCCGGCGTGACAGGCCGGTATTCTGACCAACTGAACTACCACTCCGCGCTGGCAGCTGCTTTGCGCTCTTGCGAGCCAAGTGCAGCCAAACTTGGCGACCCTACGGGGATTCGAACCCCGGTACTCACCGTGAAAGGGTGATGTCCTAGGCCTCTAGACGATAGGGTCAAAACCTGGACTTTTCTCGAAAACCTTGGTGGAGGTAAGCGGGATCGAACCGCTGACCTCTTGCATGCCATGCAAGCGCTCTCCCAGCTGAGCTATACCCCCGTTTGGTGTCGAGCCTCGCAGTATATAACGAATTTCAAGCGGCGCGCAAGCGGGCCAGAATTTTTTCGCGCTGGTGCAACGCGAGCATGGCATCGACCGAGGGGGTTTGCGGGGTGCCCATGACGAGCACGCGCACGGGCATGGCGAGCTGGGGCATTTTCAGGCCGTGTTCGGCCAGGGTTTGCTTGAGCGCGGTGCCAATGGCGGGGGCCGTCCACTCGGCCGTGGCCAGGCGGTCGGCGAGCGCGGCGATGGCGGGTTTGACGGCGTCGGTGACGTGCTGGGCCACATCTTGCGCTGTGGGGTGCACGTCGGTGTAGTAGCGCGCGGCCCAGTCGGCCAGGGCGACGGTGGTGTCGCAGCGGTCCTTGAAGAGGGCGCAGATGGCGGGCAGGCGTTCGTCGGCGGTGATGCCGCGGGTGTGCAGTTGGGCGGCGACCAGGGGGGCGAGGTCGGCGTCGGGCATGGCCTTGAGGTGCTGGGCGTTGACCCAGCGCAGTTTGGCTTCGTCGAACTGGGCGGCGCTTTTGCCGAGGTGGTCGAGGTTGAACCACTCGATGAATTGCGCGCGGCTGAAGATTTCGTCGTCGCCGTGGCTCCAGCCGAGGCGGGCGAGGTAGTTGAGCATGGCGTCGGGCAGAAAGCCTTCGTCGCGGTATTGGGTGACGGCTTTGGCGCCGCCGCGTTTGCTCAGTTTCTCGCCCTGCTCGTTCAGCACGGTGGGCAGGTGGGCGTAGACGGGCGGCTCGTGGCCGAGGGCGCGGAAGATGTTGATCTGGCGCGGGGTGTTGTTGACGTGGTCGTCGCCACGGATGACGTGGGTGATGCGCATGTCGATGTCATCGACGACGACGCAGAAGTTGTAGGTGGGCGTTCCATCGGGGCGAGCAATGACGAGATCGTCGAGTTCGTCGTTGGCGATTTCGATGCGGCCTTTGACTTTGTCGTCCCAGGCGACGACGCCGCCTTGCGGGTTGCGAAAGCGCAGCACGGGTTGCACGCCTTCGGGTACGGGCGGAAGGGTCTTGCCGCGCTCGGGCCGCCAGGTGCCGTCGTAGCGGGGTTTTTGTTTGGCGGCCATTTGGCGCTCGCGCAGGGCGTCGAGTTCGGCCACGCTCATGTAGCAGGGGTAGACGTGGCCTGCGGCTTGCAGTTGGGCCAGAACTTCCTTGTAGCGCGTCATGCGCTGCATCTGGTAGATGGGGCCTTCGTCGGGGGTGAGGCCGAGCCATTGCATGCCTTCGAGGATGACGTCGACGGCGGCCTGGGTGGAGCGTTCGAGGTCGGTGTCTTCGATGCGCAGGATGAAGTCGCCGCCTTGCGCGCGGGCGAAGGCCCAGGGGTAGAGCGCGGAGCGGATGTTGCCCAGGTGGATGAAGCCGGTGGGCGATGGGGCGAAGCGGGTGCGCACGCGGGGGGTGGGGGGCGATGTGTTGGGGGTCATTTCAGTTGTCCATGGCGCTGCATGCCATCCGCATCGCATGACGAATGACCGCGCCTGTGGCGCATGACAAATGACGAAGCAGATCAGCCTGCATGGCTGTTTTCGTCATTTGTCATGGCGCGCCAGCGCCAGTCATTGAGCGAAGCGAGGGTCATGTTTCACTTCAGGCTTTGGCGCTTGTGTATCAAGCGCAGGCAGCTATTGAATATATATCAGGCAACGCTGGCGCAGCTGTCGAGTCCGCGCGAGAGGTCGGCCAGCACGTCGGGCACGTGTTCCAGGCCGACGGCCAGGCGGATCAGCCCTTGGCTGATGCCGGCGGCCTGGCGCTGGTCTTCCGCGAGGCGTCCGTGCGAGGTGCTGGCCGAGTGGCTGATGATGGTTTTGGTGTCGCCCAGGTTGGTGGCGACTGAGAGCAGGCGGCACTGGTCGATGACGTGAAACGCCTTGGCGCGGGCGTGCGCGGGCGTGTCGCCGCTCAGCACGAAGCTGAGCACGCCGCCGCCCAGGCCGCCTTGCTGGTGCATGGCCAGCGCGTGCTGCGGGTGCGAGGGCAGGCCGGGGTAGTAGACGCGCGCGACGGCGGGATGGGCTTCGAGCCAGCGGGCGACGGCCAGCGCGTTGTCGCACTGGGCCTTGACGCGGATGGACAGGGTTTCAAGCCCCTTGAGCACGACCCAGGCGTTGAAGGGCGAGAGCACCATGCCTGCGGTGCGCATGATGGGGGCGAATTTGTCCACCACGAGCGCGCGGCTGGCGCACAGCGCGCCGGCCATGACGCGGCCTTGCCCGTCGAGGTATTTGGTGCCGGAGTGCATGACGATGTCGGCCCCCAGTTGCACGGGCCTTTGCAGCACGGGGGTGGCGAAGGCGTTGTCTACGGCCAGCAGCGCGCCTGCGTCGTGGGCGATGGCGGCCAGGGCGGCGATGTCGCAGACTTCGGTGAGGGGGTTGGTGGGGGTTTCGGCGAACAGAAGGCGCGTGTGGGGGCGCACGGCGGCGCGCCATTCGGCCACGTCGGTTTGCGAAACGAAGGTGGTTTCGACACCGAATTTGCCGAACTCTTTGGCGAACAGGCTGAGGGTGGAGCCGAACATGGAGCGCGAGAGGATGACGTGGTCGCCGCTTTTGAGCAGGGCCAGGATCATGAGCAGGATGGCGCCCATGCCGCTGGCGGTGCCGATGGCCGCTTCGGTGCCTTCGAGCGCGGCCAGGCGGCGCTCGAAGGCGGTGACGGTGGGGTTGGAGGTGCGCGCGTAGGTGTAGCCGTCGCCGCTTTGAAAGCGGGCGGCGGAGGTGGCGGCGTCGGGCTGCACGAAGCCGGTGGTGAGGTAGAGCGCCTCGGCGTTTTCGCCGTACTGGCTGCGCTCGATGGCCACGCGCACGGCGAGCGTGTCGGGGTGCAGGCCGGGGGGAAGGTTTTGATCGCTTGCCATGAGATATCAATGTTTTGATAGCTGGTTGCGTACGTTTTAAAACGTTTTCAGATATAAATGTATCTGAAAGTGTTTTAAAACGTACGCAAGCAGCTCACTTTTTATTCAATCACGCTTCGCCGTCGCCATCGTCATCGCCGGTTTGCACGCGCTGCCGGTTCAGGCGGTCGATGTCGCCTTCGGTGATGTCGCCGGTGACGTAGACGCCGTCGAAGCACGAGGCGTCGAAGCCTTGCACCGCCGGGTTGAGCTGGCCGACGGCGCGCTTCATGGCGGCCACGTCCTGGTAGATGAGGGCGTCGGCGCCGATGATTTCGCGGATCTGCTCCACCGTGCGGTCGTGCGCCACCAGCTCCTGCTTGGTGGGCATGTCGATGCCGTAGACGTTGGGGTAGCGCACGGGGGGCGCGGCGCTGGCCATGTAGACCTTGCGCGCGCCGGCTTCGCGGGCCATTTGCACGATCTCTTTCGACGTGGTGCCGCGCACGATGGAGTCATCGACCAGCAGCACGTTGCGGCCTTCGAATTCGCTGGCGATGGCGTTGAGCTTTTGCCGCACCGATTTCTTGCGCACGGCCTGCCCCGGCATGATGAAGGTGCGGCCCACGTAGCGGTTCTTCACGAAGCCTTCGCGGTAGGGCTTGCCCAGCAGGCGCGCCAGCTCGGTGGCGCTGGGGCGGCTGGATTCGGGGATGGGGATGACCACGTCGATCTCGTCGGGCGGCACGATGGAGACCACGCGCTGCGCCAGCGTCTTGCCCAGGTTCAGCCGCGCCTGATAGACCGAGATGCCGTCCATCACCGAATCAGGCCGGGCCAGGTAGACGTATTCGAAGATGCAGGGCGACAGCTGCGCGTGCGCGGCGCACTGGCGCGCATGCACGGTGCCGTCCAGCGTGACGAACAGCGCTTCGCCGGGGGCCACGTCGCGCTCGGGCGTGTGGCCGCTGCCTTCCAGCGCCACGGTTTCGCTGGCCACCATGACGGTGCCGTCCGCGCCGCGGCCCAGGCTCAAGGGGCGAATGCCGTAGGGGTCGCGAAAGGCGACCATGCCCCGGCCCGCGATGTGGGCGATGACGGCGTAAGAGCCGCGCACGCGCCGATGCACGCCTGCGACGGCGGCGAACACTTCGTCAGGGCCGAGGCTGGTGCCGCGCGAGGCTTTTTCCAGCTCATGCGCCAGCACGCCGAGCAGCACTTCGGAGTCGCTCTCGGTGTTGGTGTGGCGGTGGTCGGTGGTGAACAGCTCGGCTTTCAGCGCGTGGGCGTTGGTGAGGTTGCCGTTGTGCACCAGCACGATGCCGAAGGGGGCGTTGACGTAGAAGGGCTGGGCCTCTTCTTCGCTGAAGGCGTTGCCCGCCGTGGGGTAGCGCACCTGGCCCAGGCCGCTAGTGCCGGGCAGCGCACGCATGTTGCGGGTGCGAAACACGTCGCGCACCATGCCTTTGGCCTTGTGCATGAAGAACTTGCGGTCTTGCTGGGTGACGATGCCCGCTGCATCCTGTCCGCGGTGCTGCAAGAGCAGCAGCGCGTCGTAGATGAGCTGGTTCACGGGTGCGTTGCTGACGACGCCGACGATGCCACACATGCTGTGATGGGTCCGGTGAGAGGGAGTGGATAAGCCCGCGTGGGAGGGGGCGCGGGCGGGAGGGGGGATTGTCTCAGAGGCGGTGTGGGGCGGGTGGGCTTGGGTGGCGATTTTGGGGAGGCAAGCGGCAGTTGTTTTTTGGGTGCGTTGGGTGATGGATGCGTCGCTGGCCGGGATGTGCGCCCGGCAGCGCAGTCACTTTCTTTTGCGCCGCCGACGACAAGTAACCCAAGAAAAGGCGGCCCCACTGGCCGTGTCCCTTCGCTGCGCTTCGGGCAACCTGCGATGCTCGTTCGCGGGGCGGCGCTGCAGAACTCGCTTTGTTCGCTTCGCTCTCGCCGCTCAGACAACT
>JAUNTQ010000112.1 GCA_030538605.1 Pseudomonadota bacterium | reverse complement strand
TGCGCAGCCCCGACAGCAGCTACACCGCCAGCACCGACGACATCTACATCAGCCCCAGCCAGGTGCGCCGCTTCAACCTGCACACCGGCGACATGATCGAGGGCGAGGTGCGCATCCCCAAGGATGGCGAGCGCTACTTTGCGTTGACCAAGCTCGACATGGTCAACGGCGGCCCGGCCGAGCAGAACAAGCACAAGGTGATGTTCGAGAACCTGACGCCGCTGTTCCCGCGCGAGCAGATGCGCCTGGAGCGCGACGCCTTCAAGGGCGAGGAGAACATCACCGGCCGCATCATCGACGTCATCGCTCCCATCGGCAAAGGCCAGCGCGCGCTGATCGTGGCGCCGCCCAAGAGCGGCAAGACGGTGATGATGCAGACCATCGCCCACGCCATCAGCGCCAACTACCCCGACAGCCACATGATGGTGCTGCTGGTCGACGAGCGGCCCGAAGAAGTGACCGACATGCAGCGCTCGGTCAAGGCCGAGGTGATCGCCTCCACCTTCGACGAGCCGGCCGCGCGCCACGTGCACGTGGCCGAGATGGTGATCGAGCGCGCCAAGCGCCTGGTCGAGTTGAAGAAGGACGTGGTCATCCTGCTCGACTCCATCACCCGCCTGGCCCGCGCCTACAACAACGTCGTGCCCTCCTCCGGCAAGGTGCTCACCGGCGGCGTGGACGCCAACGCCCTGCACCGCCCCAAGCGCTTTCTGGGCGCGGCGCGCAACGTGGAAGAAGGCGGCAGCCTGACCATCATCGCCACCGCGCTGATCGACACCGGCAGCAAGATGGACGAGGTGATCTTTGAAGAATTCAAGGGCACGGGCAACTGCGAGATCCACCTCGACCGCCGCCTGTACGAAAAGCGCGTGTTCCCCAGCATCCAGCTCAACCGCTCGGGCACCCGCCGCGAAGAGCTGCTGCTGCCGCCCGAAGTGCTGCAAAAGACCCGCATCCTGCGCCAGTTCATGTACAACATGGACGAGATCGAGGCCATGGAAATGGTCATCAAGAGCATGAAGGCCACCAAGAGCAACGTGGACTTCTTCGACATGATGCGCCGCGGGGGCTGAGCGCCCAGCCGGCGCACAGGCGCCGCCACATGAAAAAACCGCCATCCCGGCCTGCGCCGGGATGGCGGTTTTTTCATGTGACACGGCGTAGAAAACACCCATATACCCCTGAACCATCCAACCGCCAGCGCTTTATACACCTACGCAAAAAACTATATACCCCCCCATAAAGCCAATAGTGGAGCCGCAGACACAAGCGCAGCGAAACCCGGCTTGCGTGTCGCACGCGCGCGCCGTCATCATCCCTCATGGCCCTCCGCGCGACCTGCCGCCGCCCGCTGCACCGGCAGCCACAGCGTGAACACCGTGCCACCCGCCTCGCCCGGTGCCCAGCCGCAGTGCCCGCCCAGTTGCGCCACGCGGCTGCGCACGTTGGCCAGGCCCTTGCGGCCCGGCGGCAGTGCCGCTGGCTCGGGCGGCTGAAACGGCTGCCCATCGTCGGCAATGCGCACCACCACGCCCGGCTGACCGGCGTGCGCCTGCTGCCCCGTGTTCACCGTGATCTCGCGCGCGCCGCTGTGCTTGATGATGTTGGTCAGCACCTCCTGCAGCACGCGCAGCACGTTGAGCGCGTTTTGCGCGTCCAGCCAGGGCAGCGGCGGCACATCCTCCACCTGCCAGTGCAGCGCCAGGCCCGCACCTTCCAGCCGGGGGCCCAGCCGAAAGCGCAGGCTGGCCAGCAGCGCCAGCAGATCTGCGTCCACCGACTCCAGCGAATCGATGGAGATTTTCAAGTCGTCGATGCACTCCTTGAGCACCTGCGCCACGTCCACCCGGTCGCGCTGGCCATGCTCGACCAGGCGCAGCGCGCTCATCAGCGACGAGCCCACGCCGTCGTGCATGTCGCGCATCAGGCGCTGGCGCTCGGCCAGCAGCGTCTGCGCGCGCTCGATGGCGCGCAGGCGCTCGTGGCTGGCGGCCAGCTCGGCCTCGCGCTCGGTCAGGCGCTGCTGCAGCGTCAGCTTGGCCTGCGCGGCCACGCCCAGCGCCCGCACATAGCGCGTGTAGGCAATCAGCAAAAACATGGTGAACAGGCCCACGTACACATACGGCGTCAGGTAGATGGATTCGATGTCGCCCAGGTAGCGCTGCATGTTCAGGTCATGCACACCGACGGGAATGGACAGCAAAAGCCACGCCGCCAGCAGCCAGCTGCCCGGCGTGCGCCGCTTGAACGCGCCCCACACCGCCACGCCCACCACGGCCAACCCCACCGGAATCAGCGCCAGGCGTAGCGCCGGCAGCGCCGCATTCAGCTCCAGCAGGCCGAAAGTCGGCAGCGTGGCAAGCACCAGTGCAGCGGTGTACGCCAGCAAGGCCCAGGTCAGCCAGGGCAGGCGCAGCCGGTTGATCACGCACAGAAAGACGTAGGAGCACAAGGTCGAGCCCGACGCACCCAACACGTAGACCATCCATGCAAACCACTCGTCCTCTATGCCGTGGCCGGTGTCGTCCATCATGAAGTGCAGCATCGACAGCACCTGAAACACCGACATCAGGAAGAACAGCAGGTAGACCCTTTCCTCGCGCCGGCGCCGCACCAGCCACACCGCCAGCGCGAAGATGCCAATCACCAGGTACGAGCCGCGCGTCAGCATCACCCCATCTGCCTGCGCCAGCGTGCGCGCGCGCCACGACCATTGCAGCGCTTCGGTCGGCCCTACCCACGCGCTGGACAGCGCGCCGCCCACGCCCACCTGGCTGGCCATGCGCACATGCACCTGCAGCGGCTGGCCGGGCTGCGCCACCCCGCCCAGGTCCAGCCACACCGGCCGGTTGGTGCTGTTCCACACCCGGCTGCCGCGCGTTTGCCACAGCAGGTGGCCGCCCGCGTACACCGCCACCGTGCCCGTGGTCTGCCAGCGCGGGATGTACAGGCGCGCGCCCTGCGGCGTCGGCGCCAGCGCAGCAGCCGGCACCTGCAGGCGGTACCACGCCACCTCGGGCGGCGCCTTGGCAGCCGCTGCACCGGTGGCCACTGCGCGCGGCCTGGCGTGCGGCAGCGCCACCGTCTGCCAGGGCGTGGCCGCGTCCCGCACGCCGTCATCCGCCTGCGCCAGATGGCGCGGCGGCGCCCAGGCGGTGGACGGCGACAGCCACAGCTCGGCCTGCGTCAGGTGCACGGCGGCGGGCGTGGCCGCGCGCGCCGGCAGCGCGCAGGCCAGCAGCCATGCCATTACTATTAAAACAATAGCTTTTTGCGCTTTATACGCAAGCGCTGCAAGCGTTTCTGATTCAAAAACGCTCATGGCGCATCCAGCAAGCCCTGGTGCGCCGCCACCCGCACCGCATCGGCGCGCGAGTTCACTTGCAGCTTGGCGTAAATGCGCCGCACGAAGGTGCGCGCCGTGTGCGGCGACACCGCCAGCACCTGCGCCACCTCGGCCAGCGTGTGGCCGCGCGAGACCAGGCGCAGCACCTCCTGCTCGCGCGTGGACAGCGCGGGCGGTTCATCGCCGGCGTTGCCCGCCCGCGCTGCCGCGCCCGCCTCGGCCTGCGCCCCGCTCTGGCGCGTGTGCAGCAGCAGCTTGCGCGCCACCAGCGGATTGATCGGGCTGCCGCCCGCGTGCAGGGCGCGCACTTCCTGCACCACCACGTCCGGCGCCGAATCCTTGAGCAGATAACCCATCGCCCCGGCCTCGATGGCGGCCAGCACATGCGCTTCGTCACCAAAAATCGTGCTCACCATCGGCGCCACGCATGGCCAGCGCGCGCGCACGGCGGCAATCACCTGCAACCCACTGCCGTCCGGCAGCCCCAGGTCCACCAGCAGCACGTCGGGCGTCTCGGCATCCGGCCTGACCAGCGCAGCCAGCGCCTCGCCGCACGTCGCCGCCGCCCACAGCAGGCGCATGTCGTCCGCCGCGTTCAACGCCGACACCAGCGCGATGCGACAGGCCGCATCGTCCTCCACCACCGCCAGGCGAATCGGCGCGGGCACAGCGGCAGGAGCAGGTGGGGCAAGGGGGTGCATGGCCCGATCTTCGGCCAAGCCGGCCCGTTGTGCATGTCGCCAGAACGGGCGACATACAAATCGTCACGTTTTCACTAGGCTTGTCGCACTTTCACGCCGGAGCGGCGATTCGCCACCAGAAACATGGCTGCTTGCACCATTTTCATGAAGCCAAACACCGAACCTGAATGCGATTCGCCGATGCAAGAAATGGTGATCTGACCCCAATTTATGTGACCCCAATTTCTGCCCGGCTCTGCGCCACCGACTGAAACGCACCCAACCACGAAAGAAAAACGCCATGAAAACCCGCCACTCCCTGCTTGCCGTGGCCGCCGCTGCCGCCCTGCTGCCGCTGGCCGCCATGACCGCGCCCAACACCCTCCAGCAGGGCTGGAGCGACGCCGACCGCGCCTTCTACTACGGCACCCCGCAGGGCACGGCCATGTACCCCGCCGCCATCATGCAGGCGCTGGAAGCGGCCGACGGCAAGCCCTTCATGTCGCGCGAAAACCTTGAGCAGTACGGCGTGCTCTACCCCGAGAAAAACCTGAAGGTGCCCAACAACCCCTGGGACTGGCCGATCGGCTTCGTGGTCGACAAGCTGCCGACGCTGGGCGGCCCCAAGTTCTCGGTCACCTGCGCCGCCTGCCACACCGGCGAAGTGCGGCACAAAGGCAAGCGCCTGCTGATCGACGGCGGCCAGTCGGTGATGGACATCGGGCGCATGGGCAACGACTGGATGCGCAACTTCCTGGCCACCGACGCCGATCCGGCGCGGCGCGAACGCCTGTTCAAGCGCGCCGTCGAGCTGGGCCATCCGACCGAGCAGATGGCGTCCGACTGGGCCAAGGTGATGACCCGAACCCGGAACGAAGCCACGCGCGGCAGCCATCTGGCCTCCACCGCGCCGGGGCCGGGGCGCCTGGATGCCGTGGCCTCGATCGCCACCGCCGTGTTCGTCGATGGCCTGGGCAATCCGCGCAACCTCTATCCCGCCGACGCGCCGCAGAGCTACCCGCCGCTGTGGGACATCTGGTACTTCGACTGGGTGCAGTCCAACGCGTCGGCCAGCCAGCCCATGCTTCGCAACTTGACCGAGGCCATGGGCACCGGGCCGAACCACTTCATCCACCCCGACGGCACGCTCAAGCCCGAACCCGACCGCTGGCGCAGCACCTACCGCATCCAGAACCTGTACGAGATCGAGGAGCGCCTGCAATCGCTGGCACCCCCGCCGTGGCCGCAGGACGTGCTGGGCCCCATCGACACGCAGCGCGCCCAGGTCGGGCGCAAGCTGTTCGACAAGCATTGCGCCAGCTGCCACGGCATCAAGCAGGTGGAAGGCGCCAGCAGCCCCACATGGCATCTGCCCATGGTGCCGCTGGCCAGGATCGGCACCGATCCGATGATGGTGCTGGCCATGTCCGGGCGCCAGTACGACGCATCCGTTCTCGGCATCAACCGCCCCCTCAACGCCATAGAGGGGCTGAACATCGTCGCCAGCAAGATCAAGGCGCAGGCCTACGCCGATGCCGGCATCACCGCCGAGCAAGCCCCCCGCTACGACGGCTTTGGCCGCAAGCCCGACCTCAACCGCGATGCCTGCGGCTACCGCCCGCGCACGCTGATGGGCATCTGGGCCACGCCGCCGTTCCTGCACAACGGCTCCGTCCCCACGGTAGACGATTTGCTGAGCGAAACGCGCCCCACGCGCTTTGCCTCCGGCGGCAACGACTACGACCCGGTGCGCATGGGCCTGGCGGCCAGGGGCGGCCCCGGCGCGCTCGACTTCGACACCCGCCTGCGCGGCAACAGCAACGCCGGCCACTGGTTCACCGACGACACCGCGCGCCCCGGTCGCATCGGCCCCGCCCTCAGCGCCAGAGACCGCGCCGCTCTCATCGAATACCTGAAGGCCGCCACGCGCGAAACCTACCCCACCCAAACCGTGAGCTACCCCACCAAGCGCCCGGACTGCCCCAAAGACCCCGACTGGGCCGCCAACTGGCTGAAGAACCTGGGCCTGCCGGTGTCGAACTGAAAGGGCGACTGCGCTGGGGTGCGGCGGCTGCGGAGGCCATGACGAATGACCGGCGCTGGCGCGCCATGACCAATGACGAAAGCGCTGGGGTGGGCGATGGCCTGGGTCATTGGTCATGCGCCGCGGGCGCGGTCATTCGTCATCGTGGGCACCAATGTCAGCTCTACCAAAACCATAGCTTCTCGCGCTTTTACATCAAGCGCTACAGCCTTATTTGACCGTTTTTCTGAAGGAAAGACACCATGCATTCCAAACGTGATTTCGTTGCCACCGCGCTGGCCCTGGGCGCGGCGGGCGCGGCTGGCGGCTGCGCCAGCGCGGGTAGGGCCGTGGGCGGTGCGCGCGCCGCGCCGGCGCTGCTCACGCTGACCGGCGCCGTGCGCGCCAACCGCGGCCCGCTCGACAAGGCGCTGGACCAGATGCTGGCCAAGCACCAGATCACGTTCGAGCGCGCGCACGCCTTTGACTTTGCCGCCCTCACGGCGCTGCCGGCGCGCCAGATGCGCCCCACGCTCGAATACGACGCCAGGCCGCACACCCTGCGCGGCCCGCTGCTGGCCGACGTGCTGGCCGCCGCCGGCGCGCCGGTGGACAACGCCGCGCTGCCGTTGGCCCTGCGCGCCATCGACGGCTACACCGTGCCGATCACGCTGGGCGATGCGCGCCGCCTGGGGCTGATCGTGGCGACCCACCTGGACGGCGCGCCGATGCCGCTGGGCGGCCTGGGGCCGCTGTGGGCGGTGCTGGATGCCGACCGCATTCCCGAACTGGCGGCCAAGCCGCTGGCCGAGCGCTTCGCCCAGTGCCCCTGGGGCCTGTACCACGTGGCGGTGGGCTGAGCGCGCCGTGCATTCCCACACTGATTTTTCTGAAAGGCCTGCCGCATGAACGCTCCCGCCGCCCACCCGCCGCTGCCCGCAGCCGCCCTGGCGCAGCTTTTTACCGACGCGCACACCGTCAATGCCTTTCTCGATGTGCCCGTGCCGCCCGGCTTGCTGCGCCAGGTGTACGAGCTGGCCCGCCTGGGAGCGACCTCGATGAACTGCCAGCCCGCGCGCTTCGTGATGCTGGCCACGCGCGCCGCGCGCGAGCGGCTCGGCCCCCACCTGATGGAAGGCAACCGCGCCAAGACGCTGGCCGCGCCGGTGTGCGTGATCGTGGCGACGGACACGCGCTTTTTCGAGCACCTGCCCGAGGTGTGGCACGCCCCCGGCGCGCGCGAGATGTTTGCCGCCGACCCGGCGCTGACGGCGGCCACCTGCACGCGCAACGGCACGCTGGGCGGTGCCTACCTGATGCTGGCCGCGCGCGCCCTGGGGCTGGACTGCGGGCCGATGAGCGGCTTCGACGCGGCGGGGGTCAACGCCGAGTTCTTTGCCGACGGGCGCTGGCAGGCCAACTTCCTCGTCAACCTGGGCTATGGCGACCCCGCCAGCGTCTTCCCGCGCAACCCGCGCCTGGGGTTCGACACGGCCTGCCGCGTGCTCTAGCCGCACCGCCCGCCCCCACCGAGAAAAAAAGGAGCCGCCATGGACACCCCCGCCCCCCACTTGCCCGACATCATGCTGGCCGCGCTGCCGGCCTTTCTGCTGCTGATTGCCGTCGGCGCGCTCACCAGCGCACGCCGGCGCGATGGCCGTTACCGCGGGCGCGACACGGCGGCCAACGTCACGCTGGGGCTGGGCAACGTGGTGATCGCCACGGCGCTGGCCGGCGTGGTGCTGCTGGTGTACAGCTGGCTGTACAGCCACCGCCTGTTCACGCTGCCCATGACGGCCTGGTGGGTGTGGGTGCTGTGCTTTTTTGCCGACGACTTCAGCTACTACTGGTTTCACCGCATCAGCCACGAATCGCGCTGGTTCTGGGCCTCGCACTCGGTACATCACTCGTCCGAGCGCTACAACTTCAGCGTCTCGCTGCGCCAGACCTGGACGGGCACGCCCACCGGCAGCTTCCTGTTCTGGGCCTGGATGCCGTTCGTGGGCTTTCACCCGGCCATGGTGCTGTTCATGCAGTCGGTCAGCCTGATCTACCAGTTCTGGATCCACACCGAAGCCATCGACCGCCTGCCGCGCTGGTTCGAAGCCGTGTTCAACACCCCCTCGCACCACCGCGTGCACCACGGCAGCGACGAGGAGTATCTGGACCGCAACTACGCCGGCACCCTCATCGTCTGGGACCGGCTGTTCGGCAGCTTCTACGCCGAGCGCCACACGCCGCGCTACGGCCTGACGCACCCGGTGGGCAGCGACAACCCGCTGCGCATCGCGTTTCACGAATGGGCCGGCATCGCGCGCGACCTGCGCCGTGCGCGCAGCGTGCGCGAGGTGCTGAGCACCCTGTTCGCGCCCCCCGGCTGGAGCGCCGACGGCAGCAGCCTGACCACGCAGCAAGTGCGCGCCCGCCAGCGCGCACTTCCGTCGCATGAAATACAGAAATAGGAGCACTTGGCGCAAATATTTATAGCCAAACTCAAAAAAAGTCAGGCGTTTCTTGCTCCCTCCCCCGCTGGGGGAGCAACTGTGTTCAAAGTCAAGTGTTTTTC
>JAUNTQ010000111.1 GCA_030538605.1 Pseudomonadota bacterium | reverse complement strand
CAAGGGGACATTTCTATTTGGGGGAAAAGGGGACATTTCTATTTTGGGTTGACAAAGCGGGGGCAAACAGCCGGGCGCGAAGGACGCAAAGGATTCGCGAAGGACGCGAAAGCACAGCCGAAAAAGGGTTTTCGCCCTCTCCCTGTGTCCGGGCCCCATACACCCCAGCGGGGGAGGGAGAAAGAGACGTCTGATTGTTTGTGTGTTTGGCTATGTCTTAAGGTGATTTCATAAAAACAGTAGCTGCTTGCGTGCGTATTTAGCTATTTTCAGTAAAAAACATACTGAAATATATTTAAAACGTACGCAAGCAGCTACTGTTTTATTTGCCGTCAGCCCTCAACGGCTCAGCCAGCTTTTGACACGCGCCTGCCAGCGTGCGGGGATGGTGCGGGCGAGGGGGGCGAGCAGGGGCAGGGCGCGCAGGCGGGCGAGCAGGCCGAGGGCGTGGCCGCGGGCGCCGGCGGCGAGGGTGGTGTCGGGGCTGATCAGGTGGGGTGCCAGCGCGTCGGCTTCGGGCAGGCTGGCGCTGGTGGGGGCGGGCAGGCCGGTGAGGTAGTCGCTGCTGTACCAGCTGGGTGGCTGGGGCGGGAAGGCCTGGGTTTCGGCCAGGCGGGCGGCGTCTTGCACGGGCAGCAAGGGCGCAGGACTCTGGCCGGTGGCGAAGTGGCGGGCGCGGATGTCGGTGAAGAAGGCCAGCCATTCGGCGGGGGTTTGCCGCCAGGGGCGCACCCAGCTCCAGCGGCGGCCTGCCAGGCGTTCGGCAAAAGCGCCGAGGTCAGGGGCGACGACGGGCCAGCCGCCCAGCAGGCAGGCGCTGAGGGTGTAGCTGTAGGTTTCGGGCCATTGGGCGGGGAACCAGACGAGGTCGGGTTGCAGCCAGTCGAGCAGGCCGGGCAGGTCTTTCTCGTCGTAGCGGCCGTGGATGGTCAGGCGTGCGTGCGGCTGGGTCTTGAGGGCGCGGTAGCCGTAGCCGATGAGGTGGAACTCGACCGGCGCGCCTTGCTGGCGGGCGGCGATGGCCACGTCTTCCAGCAGGTCGGCACCCTTGATGATGCTGAGCGCGCCGATGACGGCGACTTTCAATGGGCGCTCGCCTTGCAGCGCGGCAGGGTTGGGCACGGGCAGCTCGGTGCCGGGCGGGATGTCGGTGTGCGGCACCAGGTGCAGGGGCGCGCCGGGCCCCAGGGGCAGCAGGCGCGCCAGCACGTCGCGCGCGGGGGCGATGACGTGGCGCGCGCTGCTGAGAAAGCCCGCGTTCTGGTTGCGCCAGGTGTGGATGTCGCTGCCATCGGGTGCGGGCGAGTGCGTGAGGCAGTCGGCGCACTGGCGCGGACCCAGCTCGCCGCAGTAGCCGCCGCTGCGGTCGGTGAGGGAGATTTGCGGGCAGAGGGTGTAGAAGTCGTGGGCGGTGAAGTCGTAGGTGACGCCCAGGCGCTGGGGCAGCTGGCGCACGAAGTCGCCGTGGCCGAGCAGGTGGTGGTAGTGCACGTGGCCCACGCCCAGCTGGCGCAGCAGGGTGAGCAGGGCGTGCTGGTCGGCGGGCAGCTCGAAGGCCAGGGCCAGCGCCTCTTGCGGATCCGGCAGTTGCAGGCCCAGGCGCTGGCCGGGCAGGGGGCGCAGCACGAGGAACTGCACCTGCGCGCGCAGGGCGCTGGCCAGCTCGTGCACGTGGCGCTCGGTGCCGCCGGCGCGGTCGTGCAGCACGGCCAGCACGAGGGGGCGCGTGGCGTCAAGCGCGCGGGCCAGGTCGGCGCGGGTGCGCGCCAGTCGGGCGGGGTCGGCGCGCACGAAGCGCAGCACTTCGGCTTCGTAGCGCGGGTGCAGGCGGCGCAGGGTCTGCATGGCGGCGCGCTCGCGCGGGCTTTTGCTGGCACCGAAGCTCACGCCGCCGAAGTGGCGCACGAAGGTGTCGAGCAGGTGCAGGTTGCGCCAGCCGGCGCGGGCGGCGCGGATGCAGAAGTCGTTTTCCTCGCCGTAGCCCTTGCCGAAGTGCTCGACGTCGAACAGGCCGACTTCGGCCAGCGCGGCGCGGCGGATGTACATGCAAAAGCCCACGCCGGTGGGCACGTCCACCACCTGGCCGGGGTTGACGCGGGCCATCAGCGCGTCGAGCCGGGCGGTGTCCCAGCCTTCGGGCAGGTCGTTGTCCTGGCAAAAACGGGGGTAGCTGCAAATGGTGGCGTTGTTGGAAAAGGGGGTGACGCTGGCCACTTTCTGGTCGCCGTGGGCGGCGGCGCGGATGCGGTCGAGCCAGTCGCCGGCGACTTCGGTGTCGCTGTTGAGCAGCAGCACGTCGTTGTCGGCAGACAAGGCCATGCCCCGGTTGACGGTGCCGACGAAGCCGAGGTTTTCTTCGTTGCGCAGCAGGGTGATGCGCGCATCGGTGGGGGCGATTTCATCCAGCCAGGCGCTGACTTCAGGCTCGGGGCTGGCGTCGTCGATGATGACCAGCCGCCACGGGGTCTGGCAGGTGGATGCCAGCACCGACTCGATGCAGCGGCGCGTGTCGGCCAGCCCGCGGTAGACGGGGACGATGACGTCCACCGGGTGGGGCGGCGGGGTGATGGGTTGGGCAGCGGGCTGCTGGGCAGCGCGGGGGCGGGCCGAGCCGGTGCCCAGCAGGCTGTCGAGGCGCATCTTGGCGTGGACGATGGGGCGGGTGGCCCGGAAGACGGTGGAGTTTTCGATGTCGTGCACCAGTTGCAGGGCGTCGTCGCGTTCGCGGCTGAGGGTGTGGGTGTGGGCGAGCAGGGCCTGCTTCTGGTCGAGCAGGTGCTCGTTTTGCCGGGACAGGCGCTGCATGTCGTTCAGGCGCTGGGTGAGGGCGTCGCGCTCGTTGCGCACGGCGGCCATGTCCAGCTCGCGCTGGCGCGCCAGGCCGGCCAGGGTCATGTAATCGGCTGACATGGGCCAGCCCATGCGCACCTCCAGCTGCCCGCCTGCGGCCTGGGCGAGTGCGTCGGCGGGGATGGGCAGCTGGATCCACGGGTCGTCGCCGTGCATGAGCAGGGTGAAGGCGGAGCTGGCGAGCGCGGGCGGCTGCGCCACGATGCCGCCTTGCGGCGCTTGCAGCAGGGCGGTGACGTCGGTGGGTGCCCACTGCCACAGCACGCGGCCGTCGGCGGCGTGCAGGGCCATGCCGTGCAGGTGCAGGAAGCCGGGGCGGTCGGCGGGGTCGAGCTTCAGGCCGGTGAGGGGGGCGTCGGCGGGCAGGGTGAAGCGCAGGGTTTGCTGCTCGTCGCCGATGGTGCCGGTGCGGGTGAGCTTGGCGCTTTCGTCGAAGCGGCCATCGCGGCCCAGATACAGCTCGCTGGTGAACAGCGCTTGCGCGGGCAGGGCGGGGGCCGGCGTGTCGTCGGCGGCGACGGCTTCGTCGGCGGCGGCGGGGCGGGTGACGACGATGAACTGGTAGGTCAGCGCGTCGGGCAGGGCCAGCAGGTAGCGCGCCACGGCGGGGGGCAGGGCGTCGAAGGCGGTGTGGAACTCGGATTCGGGCAGCTGGCGCTGCACGGTGTCTACCTGTTCGACCGCCCAGCGGCATTCGGCCAGAAAGCGCATGAGCGTGCGGCGGGTGAAAAAGCGCAGGTGGGTTTCGTCCAGCAGGCCTTCGGGGCGGTAGCGGAATTCGCCCGCCATCAGCTCGGCCACCAGGCCGCTGTAGCCCGCGTTGGGGATGGACAGCAGCGCCCGCCCGCCGGGGGCCAGCAGGTGGCGGCAGGCCGCCAGCACGCGGTCGGCGCCGAGGATGTGCTCCAGCACGTCGGCGCAGACGATGGCGTCGTAGCTGGCGGCGGGAAAGAGGGCGGTGAGATCGCTCGCGTCCAGGTCGGCCACTTCCACGCGGCGGTAGTGGGGGGCGGCCAGGGCGGCTTCGTCTGCGCTGATGGTCAGCCCGTCGATGGGGCCGGCGCTGCTGCCATCGCGCTCGGCCAGGTAGCGGCCGATGGCACCGCTGCCGCAGCCCAGGTCGAGCACGCGCGTGCCGGGTGCAATGTGCGCGGCCAGCACGGAAAGAGAGGTGCGCTGGTCGGCGTGGATGTCCCTGTTGTAGATGTGCAGGGCGGGCGGAGCGGATGGGGCGGGGGCCATGGGCGGATGGGGGGCACGCGAGCGAGGCGCGAGAGAGAGCTCAGATGCCCGGAACCGGCCCCGCGAACAGAGGGGAAACAGGGGGCGGATGCTACCATGCAAGGATTTTTCGCCTGCCGGGCGCGCCAAGCGCTGGCAGGCGGTTTTCCATGGCGTTCTGAAGTTTGTTTTGACCCGATGATCTCGCTGGCGCTGCTCGCGTTCGTGGTGTCCCTGGTGTGCACGCTGTGGCTGCGCCGGCTGCTGCGTCGGCCTGCCGCGCCGTATGCGCTGGACGCGCCGCAGCGCTTTCACGTGGGCGAAACGCCGCGCCTGGGTGGCGTGGGCATGCTGGCGGGCTGGGCGCTGGCGCTGGCGGCCTTGCCGCTTTTGCAGCAGGCGCACATGGCGGGCAACATCGACATGGCCCGCCTGAACCTGCCGCTGTGGCTGCTGGTGCTGCTGCCAGCCTTCGCAGGCGGCGTGCTGGAGGACTTGACGCAGCGCCTGCGCGTGAGCTGGCGCATGCTGCTCACGCTCAGCTCCGGCCTGCTGGCCTGGGCGCTGCTGGGGGTGTCGGTGCCGCACCTGGGCTTTGCGTGGATCGACGGCGCCTGGGGCGCCTGGCCCTGGGCGGGCGTGGCGCTGGCGGTGCTGGCGGTGACGGGGCTGCCGCACGCCTTCAACATCATCGACGGCTACAACGGCCTGGCCGGCGCGGTGGCGCTGGTGGTGTGCCTGGCGCTGGCGCACGTGGCCCTGCAGGTGGGCGACCGCGAGCTGGCCGCGATGGCGCTGGCGCTGGCCGCGGCCACGGCGGGCTTTCTGGTGTGGAACTACCCGCGCGGGCTGATTTTTGCGGGCGATGCGGGGGCGTATCTGTGGGGGCTGCTGATCGCGCTCATCAGCCTGCTGCTGGTGCAGCGCCACCCCATCGTTTCGCCCTGGTTTCCGATGCTGCTGCTGATCTATCCGGTGTGGGAGACGGTGTTCTCGATCTACCGCAAGCTGTGGCGAGGCGTCTCGCCCGGCATGGCGGACGCGCTGCACCTGCACCAGCTGGTGTACCGCCGGCTGGTGCGCAGCGTGCTGCACGAGGACGAGGCGCGCAACATGCTGGCGCGCAACAACCGCACCGCGCCGTATCTGTGGGCCTTCATCGTGCTGACGGTGGTGCCGGCGGTGCTGTTCTGGCGCTACAGCGGGGTGTTGCTGGCGTTTTGCGTGCTGTTTGCGGTGAGTTACGTGCTGGCTTACATGATGCTGGTGCGCTTCAAGGTGCCGCGGATCTTTCAGCGCACGCGGCTTTGACGCGCCTATCATTTGCCATCTTCATTCCAGCCGACGCCCCACCATGATCGCTGACATGACTTCTGACGCCCACGTGCTGCCCCCCCACGACAAAGCGCAAATCCTCGCGCAGGCGCTGCCCTACATCCGCAAGTTCCATGGCAAGACCATGGTCATCAAATATGGCGGCAACGCCATGACCGACCCGGCCTTGCAGGCCGCGTTTGCCGAAGACGTGGTGCTGCTCAAGCTGGTGGGCATCAACCCCGTGGTGGTACACGGCGGCGGCCCGCAGATCGAAACCGCGCTCAAGCGCCTGGGCAAGCAGGGCCACTTCATCCAGGGCATGCGCGTGACCGACGCCGAGACCATGGAAGTGGTCGAATGGGTGCTGGGCGGCGAGGTGCAGCAGGACATCGTGGGCCTCATCAACCAGGCCGGCGGCAAGGCCGTGGGCCTGACGGGCCGCGACGGCGGGCTGATCCGCGCGCGCAAGCTCAAGATGCTGGACAACAAAGACCCCAACATCGAGCACGACGTGGGCCAGGTGGGCGACATCGACCAGATCGACCCCAGCGTGGTCAAGGCGCTGCAGGACGACCAGTTCATCCCCGTCGTCAGCCCCATCGGCTTTGGCGAACAGAACGAGAGCTACAACATCAACGCCGACGTGGTGGCCGCCAAGCTGGCCACCGTCTTGCAGGCCGAGAAGCTGCTCATGCTCACCAACATCCCCGGCGTGCTCGACAAGGCCGGCCAGTTGCTGCCCGAACTCACGCCGCGCCGCATAGACGAGCTGGTGGACGATGGCACCATCTCCGGCGGCATGCTGCCCAAAATAGCCGGCGCGCTCGATGCCGCCAACAGCGGCGTCAACGCCGTCCACATCATCGACGGGCGCGTGCCCCACGCCATGCTGCTGGAGGTGCTGACCGACCAGCCTTACGGCACCATGATCCGCTCGCATGGGTAACACCCCCTGAGCCGCCTTCGGCGTCATCCCCCGAGGGGCCGCCGCTGGAATGGGCTGCCTCGCAGCCTCCTGGCACGAGGCGCTTCATTGGCGGCAAGCAGTGAAAAGGGTATGGGAAAGGAATAAAAACAGGAGCTGCTTGCGTACGATATAAAACGTTTTCAGATGGTTTTGTATCTTAAAATGTTTAATAACGTACGCAAGCAGCTCCTTTTTTTAAATTTTTCTTCGGCCACCATTCCCTGACCCTGGGCAGACACCTACGGCACCCTCGGTGTTTTTCGTGCGAGAATCATTTGGAAACAATTGATGCCACTCGCCATGTCGCCTGACACAGACTCCAACGCCGCGTCTGCCGCCACCGCCGAAGGCGAGGCGATGGCCGCGCCTGGCCGCAAGCGTCCCCGGCCGGGCGAGCGCCGTGTGCAAATCCTGCAGACCCTGGCCGCCATGCTGGAGCAGCCCGGCGTCGAGCGCGTGACCACCGCCGCGCTGGCTGCTCGCCTGCAAGTGAGCGAAGCGGCGTTGTATCGCCACTTCGCCAGCAAGGCGCAGATGTTCGAGGCGCTGATCGACTTCATCGAAAACAGCGTCTTCGGCCTCATCCAGCAGATCAACGAGCGCGACGCCACCGCCGCCGTGCGCGCCGCGCGCATCGTGGTGATGGTCTTGCAGTTCGGCGAGAAAAACCCCGGCATGACGCGCGTGATGGTGGGCGACGCGCTGGTGTTCGAGCACGACCGCCTGCAGCAGCGCATGATCCAGTTGTTCGACAAGCTCGAAGCCGCCTTGCGCCAGTGCCTGCGCGACGGCGCAGGCAGCGAGGGCGCGGCCGTCGTTGCCCCCACGGCCGACGCACAGGCCACCGCCGCCGTGCTGGCCGCCTTCGTCGCCGGCCGCCTGCAGCGCTTCGCCCGCTCGGGCTTTGCCCGTTCGCCCACCGAACACCTCGACGCCTGCCTGGCCCGCATGCTCTGAGCCGAGCGCCCTTCGGTCAGATGCGCCCATCACGCGGCATCTCCGTGTAAACCCCTAGCAATTCGCGCCATGGGTCTGTGGCGCCGACATGAAAGCGCGGCAAAATAGAACGACCGTTCGTTTTATTTTTTCGTTTCATTCGTGCCCATGCCCAGCCCGACCGTCGTTCCCCTGCGCTCTGCCGCCCCGGCGGCTGACAAACCCGCGCGCGCGCTGGCCAAGGGTCAGCAGACCAAGACCGCCATCGTCGATGCCGCGCTGCGCATGGCCGCGCAGGTGGGGCTGGAGGGGCTGTCCATCGGCGCGCTGGCCGACGTGATGGGCATGAGCAAGTCCGGCGTGTTCGCACACTTTGGCTCGCGCGATGAGCTGCAAATTGCGGTGGTGCGCGAGTACTACGCCCGCTTCGAGCAAGAGGTGTTCACCCCCGCCATGCAGCAGCCGCGCGGGCTGCCGCGCGTGCGCGCGCTGTTTGCGCACTGGATGCGCTTTACCAGCGCCGAACTGGACTCGGGCTGCATCTTCATCAGCGGCGCGGTGGAGTTCGATGACCGGCCCGGTGCCGTGCGCGACGCGCTGATCGAAGCCGTCAACGCCTGGCAGGGCGCCATGCGCCGCGCCGTGGCGCAGGCGCGCGACGCGGGCCACCTGGCGCCGGGCGTGGGCGAGGAGCAGGTCAGCTTCGAGATCCACGCCCTCATCCTTGCGCTGCACTACGACGCCCGTTTTCTGCAACGCCCCGGCGCGCTGGCGCGCGCGGCGGCCGCGTTCGACAACCTTCTGGCGCGCTACGGCGCCTGATTTTTCATCTGCCCACCTCTTCACCACAGGAGTCTTTCGCCATGCCCAGCTACACCCCGCCCCTGCGTGACATGCAGTTCGTGCTGCACGAAGTGCTTGGTGCCGTCGATGAACTCAAGCAAATGCCGCGCCATGCCGACATCGACGAAGGCACCATCAACCAGATTCTGGAAGAAGGCGGCAAATTCGCCGCCGAGGTGACGCAGCCTCTCAACCTGAGCGGCGACGCCGAAGGCTGCACGCTCGACAAGGCCACGCACGAAGTCACCACGCCCCAGGGCTTCAAGGCCGCCTATGCGCAATATGTCGAGGCCGGCTGGCCCGCGCTGTCGTGCGACCCCGACTTCGGTGGCCAGGGCTTGCCGCTGGTGCTCAACCAGTGCTTTTACGAAATGCTCAACGCCGCCAACCAGGCGTGGACGATGTACCCCGGCCTGTCGCACGGCGCCTATGCCGCGCTGCACGCGCATGGCTCCGACGCCATCAAGCGCCGCTACCTGCCCAAGCTGACCAGCGGCGAATGGACCG
>JAUNTQ010000110.1 GCA_030538605.1 Pseudomonadota bacterium | reverse complement strand
CAGTACCAGATCTACAGCCCCTACACCTACGACGCCACCATGCTGCTGGCCGACGCCATGAAGCGCGCCGACTCGTGGGACCCCAAGGTCTACATCCCCCAACTGCTGGCATCCAGCTACAAGGGCGTGACCACCACCATCCAGTTCGAGCCCAACGGCGACATGAAAGACCCGGCCTTCACCCTCTACACCTACAAGGACGGCAAGAAGCTGGCGCTGGACTGACAGCCTGCCTGAAGACAGCCCGGTGCGCCCGCACCGGGCGCTTCCGCGAGCCACCCCGTGCGGGTGGCTTTTTTGTGTCTGCAGCCAACGCCGCGAATCAACTGTGGATGTATAGCCAAATCCAGAAATCATCCAGCACCGTTCGTCCTGAGCTTGTCGAAGGACTTGGCGGGTAGCGAAACAGGCTTCGACAGGCTCAGCCCGAACGGACAATGGGCTGTCGGACTGTTCATGGAATCAGAGCCGCAGGGTGGGTGCTTGCACCCACGTGCTCGCGGGCCGCATCGTCCGCGTGGGTGCAAGCACCCACCCTGCGGTCACCATTGCGAAGCCACGGCTTATATAAAAAAAGAAGCTTCTTGCGTACGATTTATAGGAAATTCATATGGTTTTCATGTTGAATTTGCCTGAATACGTACGCAAGCAGCTATGTTTTGTTTGATTGCACCGTACGCATGCCCACCAGATCGCTGGCCGCAGGCAGCCACAGACCGTCCACCTGCACGCCGCGCGCGGCGCGCACGGCGTTGGCGCAGGCCAAGGCGGTGGCTTCGGCGGCCATGATGCACAGCACGTTGAAGTCCAGCGCGGGTGCCTGGCCGGTGGCCAGGGCGAACAGGGTGTCGCCGTCGCTCATGGTGTGGATGGGGGCGATGGCGCGGGCCAGGCCGTCATGGCCGGCGCCGGCCAGGCGCTGGCACTGGGCCTTGGTGAGGGGCGCGTCGGTGGCCACCACGCCGATGGTGGTCTGCGTGCCCGAGAGAATGGCCAGCGGCGGCTCGCCTGCCAGTGCGGCGGCCACGCTGCCGCGCAGGGCCGTGCCGCAGGGCGTGCGCGCACCGGCAATGGGCTGGCCGGTGGCGGTGTCCAGCACGTCGCCCAGCGCGTTCACGGCGATGAGCGCGCCCACGGTGACTTCCCCCACGCGCACGCTGGCGCTGCCGATACCGCCTTTCATGGCGTGCGCGCCGCCAAAGAGCTTGCCCACCGTGGCGCCCGCGCCCGCGCCCACGTTGCCTTGCGCGGGCGGCGCGCGGCTGGCCGCTTCGCAGGCGGCGTAGCCGGCGGCGGCGTCGGGGAGGATGCGCGCATCGCCCACGAACAGGTCGAACAGCACGGCCGCGGGCACGATGGGCACGATCTGCCCCGGCGCGGTGCCCACGGGCAGGCCGATGCCTTGCTCGGCCAGCCAGCGCATCACGCCGCTGGCCGCGTCCAGCCCCCAGGCGCTGCCGCCCGAAAGCAGCACGGCATGCACCACGCCGACGAGGTTGTCCGGGCGCAGCAAGTCGGTCTCGCGCGTGCCAGGCGCTGCGCCGCGCACGTCCACGCCGCCGGTGGCGCCCGCGGGGGCGATGACCACGGTGCAGCCGGTGGGCCGGCGCGTGTCGGTGAAGTGGCCGACGTGCAGGCCGCGCACGTCGGTGAGGCTGGTGGCGGCGGGGGTGTTTGTCATGCTGCGGCCAAGTGTAAAAGCGTGCTCAGGCGCTTGCCGCCCGCAGGCTCAAGCGCGCGGCAGCGCCTCGCGCCGCCGCCGCTGGCGCCGCTTGAGCAGCACGTGCGCATACCACGCGGCGCTGACCAGCACGTAGCTCAGCAGCCCGCCGATGACGGCAAACACCGCCAGTCCCAGCACCAGCGGCTTGCCCAGCGCCTGGATGCGCTGCCAGGGGCCGGGGCGCTCGGTGACGGGGGTGTCTTCGTTGGCTTGCAGGTCGGCCTCGATCACGGCCATGTCGGCGGCGATTTGCGATTCGCTCTTGTGCTCGCCCGTCAGCCGCAGGCCGGTGCGGTAGGCCAGGTAGTAGATGGGGCCGAAGGTGACCGGGTTGGTGATGAGCGTGCTGCCCATGGCCGCCGGAATGTTGGCGCGCAGCACGATGGCGGTGGCCGCCGAGATGGGAATCTGCGCAATGGGCACCAGCAGCCCGAAGAAGATGCCCACCGCAATGCCCATCGACACGCCCCGGCGCGACCAGTGCCACAGCTTGGGCGCGCCCAGCCAGGGGGCCAGCCAGCGGGTGAAGCGGTTGGATTCGAGTTGCTGGCGGGTGGGAATGAGGCGTTGCAGGCGGGCGCGCAGGGACATGGGGGTGACAGAGTGACAGCAGGCAGCGGGGTTCCGCAGGTGGCGTGGATAATCTCGAATAAATCACGCTTTCGCGCTTTACGGGCAAGTGCTATTTGCTCTTGAAAACAAAGCGCCTGCCAGGCGCGTGATGATGCCTTGTTTGCCTGACGCTTCAACCACCCGCCGCCATGCCCCTGTCGCCCGCCGCGCCCCGCGCGCACCTGCACGACCGCCACACCGTCTTTCGCGGCTACCGCCGCGATGACGGCCTGTGGGACATCGAAGCCGAGCTGCGCGACACCAAGCGCGCTGCCTTCACCATCGCGCACGAACGCACCTGGCCGCCGGGCGAGCCGATCCACGGCATGGCCATTCGCCTCACGGTGGATGGCGATACGGTGGTGCGCGCCATCGAAGTGGCCATGGACCACGTGCCGCACGGCCCCTGCCCCAAGGCGCTCGCGCCCATGCAGCGCATGGTGGGCAGCTGCCTGGCGCGCGGCTGGCGCAAGTCCATCGAGCAGCACCTGGGCGGCATCGCAGGCTGTGCGCACCTGCGCGAGCTGCTGTTCAACATGGCCACGGCGGCGTTCCAGACCATGGTGCAGGAAGGCCTGCCCGTGGACACCGAGCACCCGCCGCCGCACCTGGGCAAGTGCGTGACCTGGGACTTCGGCGGCCCCGTGGTGCGCCAGCACTACCCGCGCTTTCACCGGCCTTTGCCGACCGGCGAGGCGTGATGGCCGTGCGGCGCATGCGTCAGCTTGTGCTGTGGCTGTGCTGCCTGCCGCTGCTGGCGCTGGCCCAGGCGCTGCCGGGCGACCCGCCCAGCCCCAGGCAGCAGGGGCAGGAATATTTCGTGAGCGACGCGCGGGGCTACCTCAAGCCCGACACGGTGGCTGCGCTCAACCGCATCAGCCAGCACATCGAGCAGCAGACCGGTGCCGAATTTGCCGTGGTGCTGGCGCCGCGCTACAGCCGCGCCAGCGCGTTCGACGAGGCGCTGGCGCTGTTCAACACCTGGGGCATCGGCAAGCGGGGCGCAGACAACGGCCTGCTGCTGTACGCGGCCATGGACAGCCGCGACTGGCATTTCATCACCGGCTATGGGCTGGAGGGCCTGCTGCCCGACACCGCCCTGGCGCGCCTGGGCGAGCGCACCTTCGTGCCCGAGATGCGCGCGGGCCGGGTGGACGCGGCCTTTCTGAACACCGCCCGCGCCATCGAAGGCATCCTGCTGGCGCCCGATGCCGCTGCCGAGTTGCAGCGCCTGGGGCTGGTGGAAGTCAGCTTCATGGCGCGCCACCGCACGCTGCTCATGCAGTTGGCGCTGATTGCCGCCGTGTATGTGGGTTTGCTGGCCTGGCTGCGCGTGGCGAGCGTGCGCTTTCGGCGCGCGCATGGCGAAGCGGCCCGGCCGCGGGCCGCGCTGGCCACCCTGTTGGGCACTCTGGCGCGCGGGCTGAAGCTGGTGTTTTTTCACGCGCCGATGATGTTGCTGGCGTATGTCACGGTGAGCGGGTTTGCCGTGCTGTTCGCGATGCTGTTTGCCATGTTGTACGACGAGCTGGGTTTTGGCCATGGCGGAGACAGCTTCACCGCGCTGTTGCTCTGGGTGGCACCCAATCGCCCGGCGGCGCTGTGCTGGCACATGGCGGGCTGGGGTGCGACGGCGTTTTACACGCTCTTTTTTCTTGAGCGCGGCCGGGTCGATGCGCTGGCCCAAGATGCGGTGCAGCGCCACTTGCTGCGGCACGCCTGGCAGCAGCGCGTGGGCTGGCTGATGCTGGCGTCTGCCTGGCTGTGGCCTATGTGGTGGCTGAGCCGCCGGGCCGAGCGGCGCTGGCAGCGTTATGCCAGCGCCCCGCCCGACGGGCCGGGGCCGTGGGAGTTTCTGGGGCGCAGGGGCTGGCCGCCGCAAGCGCCCAGCCCGGCGCAGCGCGCCGAACAGGCCTGCGGCGCGCGCGTGTACATGCCCTGGCGCCATGTGCCCACGGGCGAGGTGCATTGGCGCGCCCACCCGGGCCGCGCGGCCCGGCGCTTTGGCACCTGCCCCGGGTGCGGCGCGCAGACTTTTCCCGAGCGCACCGAGGTGGTCACCGTGCAGTCGCCCACCCGCAGCAGCACCGGTGTGGGCCGCAGGCAGCGCGTGTGCGTGCATTGCACGCACACGGTGGCGCTGGGCACCGTGGTGCTGCCGCGGCTCAGCAGCGATTCGGGCGGCTCAAGCAGCGGATCGGGTGGTGGATCCAGCGGGGGATCGAGCAGCGGCAGCTTTGGCGGCGGCTCTTCGGGCGGCGGCGGCGCGGGCGGGCGCTGGTAGGGCAGTGCCGGGCAAGGGCTGCGGGTTTGATGTAGATCAGGCTTGTGCGGCGCGGGGGGAATCTTTGCCCGCCAGGCGGTCTCCTTCAGGCAAACGCTTTCTCCGAACCACCCTCCACAAGAAAGGAAAACCCGCCATGACCATTGCCCAGTTTTTCATGCCCCCCAACAACCTGATCGGCGCGGGCGCGCAAGCCGAGGCCGTCAAGCAGATGGCCGCCATGGGCTTCAAGAAAGCCCTGATCGTGAGCGACGGGCCGCTGGTCAAGCTGGGCTTTGCCGAGCGGCTGGCGGCGCTGCTCAAGGCGCAGGGCATCGACAGCGCCGTGTTTGCCGACGTCAAGCCCAACCCCAGCGTGGCCAACGTCAACGCGGGCCTGAAGGCGCTGCAGGCGCTGGGTGCCGACTGCGTGGTGTCGCTGGGCGGCGGCTCGCCCCACGACTGCGCCAAGGGCATTGCCCTGCTGGCCACCAACGGCGGCAAGATCGAGGACTATGAAGGCGTCGACCAGTCGGCCAGGCCGCAGCTGCCGCTGATTGCCGTCAACACCACCGCAGGCACGGCCTCGGAGATGACGCGCTTCACCATCATCACCGACGAGGCGCGCCACGTGAAGATGGCCATCGTCGACAAGCACGTCACCCCCATCCTGTCGGTGAACGACCCTGACCTGATGGAAGACATGCCCGCCAGCCTGACGGCGGCCACCGGCATGGACGCGCTCACGCACGCGGTGGAAGCCTATGTGTCCACCGCGCACAACCCCGTCACCGACGCCTGCGCGCTGCAGGCGATTGCCCTCATCGCGCGCCACCTGCCCACGGCGGTGCAGCAGCCGCGCGACAAGCTGGCGCGCGAGCAGATGGCCTATGCGCAGTTCCTGGCCGGCATGGCGTTCAACAACGCATCGCTGGGCTACGTGCACGCCATGGCGCACCAGCTGGGCGGCTTTTACGACTTGCCGCACGGCGTGTGCAACGCGCTGCTGCTGCCGCACGTGGAGCAGTTCAACATGCGCGCCGCCGCCGACCGCCTGGGCGAAGTCGGTCGCGTGCTGGGGGCGAACAACGCCGAGCTGGCCGGCCTGGCACCCATCGAGGCCATCACCCGGCTGGCCCGCATGGTCGGCATTCCGCCCACGCTGCGCGAGCTGGGCGTGAAAGAAGCCGACTTCGAAACCCTGGCCACCAACGCCATGAAAGACGTGTGCGGCCTGACCAACCCCGTGCAGCCCACGCTGGCCGAGGTGGTGGACATCTACCGCGCGGCGTATTGAGGGGTTTGAAACAGAAAAAGCGCCCCGCGCCCGTATGACGAGCGCAGGGCGCTATTTTTTCAGGTGCAACGGTGGCCGTGAGTTGTAGGGCGCATCAATGCCCGCACGGGCATCACCCGCGCTGGCCCTTGAGCAAGTCCGCCACCAGAAACGCCAGCTCCAGGCTTTGCGAGCCGTTCAGGCGCGGGTCGCAGGCGGTGGTGTAGCGCTCTTGCAGTTGCGCGTCGCCCAGGTTCTGGCCGCCGCCGCGGCATTCGGTCACGTCCTGGCCGGTCAGCTCGACGTGCAGGCCGCCGGCCACGGTGCCCTCGGCGGCGTGCACGGCAAAGAACTCGCGCACCTCCTGCACCACCTTGGCGAAGTCGCGCGTCTTGTAGCCGTTGGCGCTGGTGACGGTGTTGCCGTGCATGGGGTCGCAGCTCCAGACCACGGGGCGGCCCGCATCGCGCACGGCGCGCACCAGCGGCGGCAGCAGTGCGGGCAGCTGGCCCGCACCCATGCGGGTGATGAGCACCACGCGGCCCGGCTCGCGCGCGGGGTCGAGCGCGTCCAGCAGCGCCAGCACGTCGGCTGGCGTGGCGCTGGGGCCGATCTTCACGCCCACCGGGTTGGCAATGCCGCGCAGGAAAGCGATGTGCGCGCCGTCCAGCTGGCGCGTGCGCTCGCCCAGCCACAGCATGTGGGCCGAGGCACCAAACCACGCGCCGCCCGCGCCGGTGCGCGTCAGCGCTTCTTCGTAGGGCAGCAGCAGCGCTTCGTGCGAGGTGTAGAACGTCACTTCGCGCAGCTGCGGCGTGTTGTCTGCGGTGAAGCCCATGGCGGCCATGAAGGCCAGCGTTTCGCCGATGCGCCCGGCCAGCTCTTCAAAGCGCTGGCCCTGCGGGCTGCGGCGCACGAAGTCGGTGGTCCAGGCGTGCAGCTGGTGCAGGTTGGCAAAGCCGCCCTGGGCGAGTGCGCGCAGCAGGTTGAGCGTGGCGGCGCTGGCCGAGTAGGCGTGCAGCAGGCGCTCGGGCTGGGGCGTGCGTTCATCCGCCGTGAAGCCCGCGCCGTTGACGATGTCGCCGCGGTAGCTGGGCAGGGTGGTGCGGCCTTGCGTTTCGGTGTCGGCCGAGCGCGGCTTGGCGTATTGCCCGGCGATGCGCCCCACCTTGACCACGGGCCGCGCGGCGGCGTAGGTGAGCACCACGGCCATTTGCAGCAGCACGCGAAAGGTTTCGCGCGCGGCGTCGCCGCCTTGCGTGTCAAAGCTCTCGGCGCAGTCGCCGCCTTGCAGCAAAAAGGCGCGCCCCGCGGCCACCTCGGCCAACTGCGCGCGCAGCGCCTGCACTTCGCCATCGACGATGAGGGGCGGGAACTGGCGCAGCTGCGCGCACACGGCGTTCAGCCGGGCGGGGTCGGGGTAGGTCGGCATTTGCCGCGCGGGCTTGGCGCGCCAGCTGGCGGGGTTCCAGTCGAGGGTGTGGGGCATGGGGGGTGGTGGGGGGAGGGGATGGGTAAATTCTATGAAGCAAGGCAGGGCGGCCATGCGCCTTGCGTGGCGGCGAGCGTGAGGCCGGAGCGAAAGTGGCGCGGCTGGCCGGTGACGGGGTCGTCGAAGGCGATTTCGCGTGCGAGCAGTTGCAGCGGGCGGGCGGTGTCGTCCGGTTCGCCGGGGGCGCGCAGCACGCGGGGGTAGAAGGCGTCGCCCAGCAGGGGCAGGCCGAGCGATTGCATGTGCAGGCGCAGCTGGTGGCGGCGGCCCGTGATGGGGTGCAGGTGGTACAGGGCCAGCGGCTGGCCGTCGGGCGCGGCGGGCAGCAGGGCGGCGATGGCCATGCGGGTTTCGCTGTTGGGCGCGCCGGGCATTTCGCGGCTGATGAAAAAGCGCTCGGGGTCGGCTTCAAGACGGCTGGTGTGCGTGCGCGGAAAGGCGATGCCCAGCCGGTGCGGGGCGACGGCTTCATACAGCTTGTGCATGCGGCGCTCGCGCAGCAGGCTCTGGTAGGCGTGGCGGGTGTGGGGCTGCACGGCGAAGGCGACGAGGCCGGCGGTGTCGCGGTCGATGCGGTGCAGGGGGCTGAGTGTGTCTATTCCCAAGCGCGCTTTCAGTCGCACCAGCAGGCTGCGCTGCACGAAGCGGCCACTGGGGTTGACGGGCATGAAGTGCGGCTTGTCGGCCACCACCAGCCATTCGTCCTGGAAGACGATGCGCTCAGGCGCGGGCGGCGGCGGCTCATCGGGCTGCCAGCGGTAATAGAACAGGCGCTGGCCGGGGCGGCAGGGGGCGTCGGGGGGCACGGGCTGGCCGCTTTCATCGAGCACGTCGCCTGCGGCCATGCGTTCGCGCCACTCGTTCAGCGAGAGCGCGGGCAGGCGCTGGGCCATGAAGCGGGCCACGTCGCCCCAAGGCCCGACGCTGACGGCCACGCAACTGGCGCTGACGCCCGCGCGCATGGGCACCGTGGCGGGGCGGGGGGCGCGGCTCATGTCTTTTTGCCCGGCCCCGGTTTTGCTCCCTCTCCCTTTGGGAGAGGGTTGGGGTGAGGGCCGCCCACCGTCGCTTCAACGTGCGGCGGGTATCGCTGCCAGCCAGCCTGGGAGGCGAGGATGAGCGAAAGCCGGCGCTTTCGCGAGCCGGTTTGCCGGGTTTCGCTTCGCTTTACCCCGCCTGCAAAGATGTGTGCATGCACAAGGGCCAGTGGGGGCCGGCCATGTTGGCACATCCACCGTGGTTGGCCCCCACCCCAACCCTTGTATCTTCGGAATTGTCGAAGTT
>JAUNTQ010000109.1 GCA_030538605.1 Pseudomonadota bacterium | reverse complement strand
GGCGGGTGATGAGCGGGTTCATCTCGGCCAAGCACGGCGTTTTGGAGATGAGCAGCCCGCCCGGGCGCAGCGCCTGCGCGGCGGCCGCCAGCGTGCCGTCCAAGTCGTCCACCAGGTGCAGCAGGTTGAACGCCAGCACGCGGTCATGCACGGCCACGCCCAACCACACCAAGTCGGCATCGGCCACGGCAAAAGACAGCTGCGGCATGGGCTGGGCCTGCAGGCGTTCGTGCGCGATGGCAATCATCTCGGGCGACACGTCGGTGGCCAGCAGGCGGCGCACGTGCGGCGCCAGCCGCAGCGCGGTGGCGCCGGTGCCGCAGCCGATTTCCAGCACGCGGTGCCCGGGCGAGAGCAGGCCGATCACGCGCTGCAGGGTTTTCTCGTAACCCGCAGGGTCGGCGATGGCGTCGCGTGCGTACCGGCGTGCGGTGCGGTTCCAGAACCGGGCCTTGCGCAGCGCAGCGGCGGCGGGTGGGTGGTGGGGGGCGATGGGGGGTGGCGTCATGGTCGGCGCATGCTATGCCTATACGCCGTTGCATGGAATATCGAAAAAATGCAGCCGCCCTATACTTTTTTGCATGACAAGACTCGACTGGAACCAGCTGCGCGCGTTTCTGGAGACGGCGGAGACCGGCTCCCTCTCGGCTGCCGCGCGCAAGCTGGGCCTGACCCAGCCCACGCTGAGCCGCCAGGTGGCGGCCATCGAAGCCCGCCTGGGCGTGACCTTGTTCGAGCGCGTGGGCAACACCATGGCCCCCACCGGTGCCGGGCTTGATCTGCTGGAGCACGCCCGCGCCATGGGTGCCGCCGCCGACACCCTGTCGCTGGCCGCCACGGGCCGCGCGCTGGCGGTGGAAGGCGTGGTCACGGTATCGGCCAGCGACATGGTGGCCTGCCGCCTGCTGCCGCCGCTGGTGCAGCAGATGCGACAGCAGGTGCCCGGCATCGCCATCGAAGTGATTGCCTCCAACGCGCTGAGCGACCTCAAGCGCCGCGAAGCCGACATCGCCATCCGCCACGTGCCGCCGCAGCAGCCCGAGCTGATCGCGCGCCTGGTGCGCCAGGCCACGGCGCACTTCTATGCCGCCCAAGCCTGGGTGCATGCCCACGGCCACCCGCGCCGCGCGGCCGACGCCGCCGGCTGCGCCTTCGTGGGCAGCGACCGCTCGGGCCGCTACCTGGCCCACCTGCGCCAGCACGGCCTGCCCGTGACCGAGGCCAGCTTCAGCTGCTATGCCGACCACAACAGCGCCCACTGGGCGCTGGTGCAGCAAGGGATGGGCATCGGCGCGATGATGGTCGAGATCGCCCGCACCACCTGCGGCGTGGTGCGCGTGCTGGACGACGTGCCCCCCATCGAATTCCCCATCTGGCTGGTGACGCACCGCGAACTGCGCACCTCGCGCCGCATCCGCCTGGTGTTCGACTGGCTGGCCGAAGGGCTGGCGGCCCCGGCGCACGAGGCGTTGGCAGACACCTGACAGAATGCCCGCGCCATGTCTTTGCACCCCGCGCTTGCCCCCCTCCCCCTCGCCTGCCACCCGGCCACGCCCAGCCCGGCGAACGTCGGTATGCACGCTGCCGTGGCGTGGCAGTCAGCCGACAACCGGGCGCTGCACCTGCGCTTCACGCTTCACGGCGACCTGGCCGCACTGCGCATCCCCCCACCCGCGCACCCCCCGCGCGCCGCCGACGGGCTGTGGCAACACACCTGCTTCGAAGCTTTCGTGGCCGCCGCCGACGCGCCCGGCTACCGCGAATTCAACTTCTCGCCCTCGGGCGACTGGGCCGCCTATGCCTTCAGCGCCGAGCGCGTGCGCGATGCGGCAGCCCCGCCCCTGCCCGCGCCGCGCACCGCCTGCACGCACGACGCACACCGCCTCACCCTCGACGCCTGGCTGCCCGCCGCCGCCCTGCCCCCGCCCGGCGGCGCGCCGTGGCGGCTGGGCCTGAGCGCCGTCGTGCAAACGCGCGATGGCGCCCTCAGCTACTGGGCGCTGCGCCACCCGGCCCCGCACCCCGACTTTCACCACCGCGCGGGCTGGGTGGCGCGCTTGCCCCAGCCAGATGATTCAAACCACATCAGCCTCTAGCGCGCGTCCATCAAGCGCAAACAGCTATCAAAAATTAACCATGGAAACCGGCCTTGAACGCTTTCTTGAAGACCCCGCCCTGCGCGCCCCGTTGCAGGGCCGCCGCGTGGCGCTGCTGGCGCACCCCGCTTCGGTCACGCGCAATCTCACGCATTCGCTTGATGCGCTCGCCGCGCTGCCCGACGTGCCACTCACCGCCGCCTTCGGCCCCCAGCATGGCCTGCGCGGCGACAAGCAGGACAACATGGTCGAGTCGCCCGACTTCACCGATCCGCGTCTGGGCATCCCGGTGTTCAGCCTCTACGGCGACGTGCGCCGCCCCACCGACGCGATGATGCGCACCTTCGACGTGCTGCTGGTCGATCTGCAAGACCTGGGCTGCCGCATCTACACCTTCATCACCACGCTGCGCTACGTGCTCGAAGCCGCCGCCCAGCACGGCCAAGCCGTGTGGGTGCTCGACCGCCCCAACCCCGCAGGCCGCCCCGTTGAGGGGCTGACGCTGCGCGACGGCTGGCAGAGCTTCGTCGGCGCCGGCCCCCTGCCCATGCGCCACGGCCTGACCATGGGCGAGCTGGGCCACTGGTTCATCGACCTGCTGAAGCTGGATGTCGAATACCGCGTCATCCCCATGACCGGCTGGCAGCCCGATGCCGCCCCCGGCTTTGGCTGGCCCGCGGGCCGAAGCTGGGTCAACCCCAGCCCCAACGCCGCATCGCTCAGCATGGCCCGCGCCTACGCCGGCACCGTGATGCTCGAAGGCACCACCCTCAGCGAAGGCCGCGGCAGCACGCGCCCGCTCGAAGGCTTTGGCGCGCCCGACATCGACACCCGCCGCCTGCTGGCCGACATGCGCCGCCTGGCCCCCGAATGGCTGCACGGCTGCGTGCTGCGCGAATGCTGGTTCGAGCCCACCTTCCACAAGCACGCGGGCCAGCTCTGCGCCGGCGTGCAGATCCACGTGGAAGACCCCACCCACTACGACCACGCCGCCTTCCAACCCTGGCGACTGCAAGCGCTGGCCTTCAAGGCGCTGCGCGCGCAGCAGCCCGACTACCCGCTGTGGCGCGACTTCCCCTACGAATACGAGCTGGGCAAACTGCCCATCGACGTCATCAACGGCAGCCCGCTGCTGCGCGAATGGGTGGACGATGCCACGGCCACGCCCGCCGACCTGGATGCGCTGGCACACGCCGACGAGGCGGCTTGGCGGCAGGCGCGCGCGCCGCATCTTCTGTATTGAAAAGCGCCGCCAGCGCGGGCCTGCAAGGCGCGCAAAGAAGCCCTTCAACCCTCGATCAAGCCCTGCCCCGGCGTGGGATAGCGCAGCACCAGGCGCAGCTCGCGCTTGGCGCGCGTGTTGCGCAGGCGGCGCGATTCGCTCATGAACGACAGCAGCGTGGGCGCCAGTTGCCGGGCGGCGTCGGCGCGGGCGATGCGCGGCGGGCGCGGCAGGCCGTAGAGGTCGGCGGCCAGGTCGAAATAGTCGCCCATCTTCTGCTGGCTGTCGTCGCTGGCGTGGTAGACGCGCTGGGGCTTGCCGCGCCACAGCGCCCGCACCACGGCGCGCGCCAGGTCGTCGGCGTGGATGTGGTTGGTGTACACGTCGTCGCCCGCCGCCAGCACGGGGGTGCCGCGCGCCAGCCGTGCGCGCGGCGTGCCGCCTTCGCGGTCGGGAGCGTAGATGCCGGGGATGCGCAGGATGCTGGTGCGCGTGCCCACGGTGCGGCCCAGGGCGCGCACGGCGTGTTCGGCGGCCACGCGGCGGCGCGCGCGGGCGGTTTGCGGCTGCACGGCGCGGGTTTCGTCCACCCATGCGCCGCCGCAGTCGCCATACACGCCGCTGGTGGACGCGTAGACCAGCGCCTGCGGCGGCGTGCGCCGCGCCAGCGCGTGCATGAGGGCGGCGGTGCGCGGGTCGCCCCCACCTTCGGCGGGCGGTGGGGCCAGGTGCACCACATGGGTGGCGATGCCGGCCAGGCGGCGCAGGCTGCGCGCGTCGTCCAGATCGCCTGCCAGCGGCTGCACGCCTTGCGCGCGCAGCGCGGGTGCGCGGGCCGCGTCACGCGTGAGGGCCAGCACGCGCACGCGCGGCACGAGCAGGCGCGCGGCGCGCGTGCCCACGTCGCCAAAACCCGCGACGAACACGCGCAGGCGCCGAAAGCGCGCGGGCAGCGCGCCGATAGGGGTTTGGTTTGAGGGCAAAATCGACCGCTTCCGGGAGACGTCCAGAACCCGCGAGGATACCCACGACATGGCTTTCAACATCACCGTTCAACCCAGCGGCCGCAGCTTCGAGGCCGAGGCCGGCGAGACCATGCTGACGGCCGGCATTCGCCAGGGCATCGGCCTGCCCTATGGCTGCAAGGACGGCGCCTGCGGCTCGTGCAAGTGCAAGAAGCGCTCAGGCACCGTCACGCACGGCCCGCACCAGGACAAGGCGCTGAGCACGCAGGAAGAAGCCGACGGCTACGTGCTGACCTGCTGCGGCACGGCCACCAGCGACGTGGTGCTGGAGTCGCGCCAGGTCACGCACGCCGGCGCTTTCCCGATCAAGAAAATGCCCGCGCGCGTGGCGCAGCTGGAGCCGTTGTCGCCTGACGTGATGCGCGTGAAGCTGCAACTGCCGGCCAACGACATCATTCAGTACCACGCGGGGCAGTACGTCGAATTCATATTGCGCGATGGCGCGCGGCGCAGCTACAGCATGGCCAACGCGCCGCACACGCTGATTGAAAGCGGCGCGCCCATGGTCGACCTGCACATCCGCCACATGCCCGGCGGCAAGTTCACCGACCACGTGTTCGGCGCGATGAAGGAGAAGGAAATCCTGCGCATCGAAGGGCCTTACGGCAGCTTTCACCTGCGGGATGATTCGCCCAAGCCCATCGTGCTGCTGGCCTCGGGCACGGGCTTTGCGCCCATCAAGGCCATCATCGAGCACATGCAGTTCATGGGCATCACGCGCGATGCGGTGCTGTATTGGGGCGGGCGCAGGCCGCACGATCTGTACATGGACGCGTGGGTGCGCGAAAAATGCGCCGAGATGCCGCACCTGAAGTACGTGCCCGTGGTGTCCGACGCGCTGCACGAAGACGGCTGGGCAGGCCGCACCGGCTTCGTGCACCAGGCGGTGCTGCAAGACCTGCCCGACTTGAGCGGCCACCAGGTCTATGCCTGCGGCGCGCCCATCGTCGTCGATTCGGCGCGCCACGACTATGAAAAAAAGGCCGGTCTGCCCGAAGAAGAGTTCTACGCCGACGCCTTCACCAGCGAGGCCGACAAGCTGGCCGGTTGACGGGCCTGGCAACAGGCACAAGACCATTCAACATATATTCATAGCTGCTTGCGTACGGTTTAAAACGAATTCAGATACAAAACCATCTGAAATTGTTTTAAACCGTACGCAAGAAGCTCACTTTTTTAAACAAAAGGTATTCGCATGCAACGACGTTTCCTCTTTCTCGCCAGCCTGGCCCTGGCGGCCAGCGCCAGCGTTTTCGCCCAAACCGCCAAGCCCATCCGCGTGGTGGTGCCCTATGCCCCGGGCGGGCCGATCGACGTGACGGCGCGCGCGCTGGCCGAGCGTGTGCGCGACGTGCTGGGCACCGTCATCATCGAGAACAAGCCCGGCGCGGGCGGCAACGTGGGCATGGATTACGTGGCCAGGGCCGCGGCCGATGGCCAGGTGATCGGCGTGGCAGCGGTGGCCACGATGGCCATCAACCCCTGGCTGTTCAGCAAGATGCCCTACGACGCGGCCAAGGACTTCGCCCCCATCACGCAGATGGTGCGCGTGCCCAACGTGCTGGTGATGAACGCCGACACCGCCGCGCGGCTGAAGATCGACACGCTGGCCGACCTGATCGCGTATGCCAGGAAAAACCCGGGCAAGCTCAACTACGGCTCGGGCGGCAACGGCAGCGCGGGGCACCTGGCGGGTGAGATGTTCAAGCAGGGCGCGGGCATTTTCGCGCTGCACATTCCCTACGGCGGCGGCAACCCCGCGCAGGTGGCGCTGCTGGCGGGGCAGGTGGATTTCAACATCGACAACCTCGCCACCGCCGCCGCCAACATCCGCTCGGGCAAGCTCAAGCCCCTGGCCGTGACCACCGCCACCGCATCGCCCCTGCTGCCCGGCGTGCCGCCCATTGCAGACACCATCAAAGGCTTTGAGATCGACACCTGGTGGGGGCTGGTGGCCCCAGCGGGCACGCCGCAGGATGTGGTGAACAAGCTCAACGCCGCCTTCACCGACGCACTGAAAGCGCCCGAAACGCGCGAGCGCTTTGCCCTGCTGATGGCCGAGCCGGTGCCCACCACGGCGCAGCAGTTTGGCAACTTCATGGCGCGCGAGCGCACGCGCTACGAGCCGGTGGTCAAGCAATCCGGTGCGCGGGTGGATTGAGCGGGCCGACAGCCGCACAAAAATACGGATGATCAAGCCCTCGGCCAAATCCAGGGCGGCTTGAACGCCCAAACGCACACCTGCTGCGGCGCACGGCGACAGGCCCTGATTGGCTGCTGGTGTTGCCGCTGCAGGGGCCCCATCCGCTTTCTTTCATGACCTGGCACGCCACACTCGATCTTCGTTACCAGCTCGCCCAAGGTCGCAGCGTGGTGCAGCACCGGCACGCGGGGCCGCTGCGGGTGCTCAAGAGCATCTACCCGGAAGATGCGCGCATCTGCCACAACGTGCTGGTGCATCCGCCGGGCGGCATCGCGTCGGGCGACGTGCTGGACATCTCGGTCGAGGTCGAATCCGGCGCGCACGCGCTGGTGACCACGCCCGGCGCCACGCGCTTTTACCGCAGCGCCGGTGCGCCCGGCGTGCAGAACGTGCGGCTCAGGCTGGCCGAGCAGGCGCGGCTGGAGTGGCTGCCGCTGGAGACGCTGGTCTACCCCGGCGCCCATGCCGAGAATCGCCTGACACTGGCGCTGGCACCTGGCGCTGCGCTGATCGGCTGGGACGTGGTGGCGCTCGGCCTGCCGCTTGCCGGGCAGCCGTTCGACCGAGGCCACCTGCTGCAACGCATCGAATGGCCCGGCATCTGGCTGGAGCACGCGCGCATCGATGGCACGGACGACCGCCTGCTGAACAGCCCGCTTGGCCTGGCGGGCCGGCGCTGTCTGGCAACGCTGTTCTATGCCAGCGGCGAGCCGATGACACGCGCGCAGCGCGAATCGGCACTGGAGCGCACGCGTGCCGTCATCGACGCGCATGCGCTGGCGGCGCACGCGGGCGTCACCGCCGTGAACGACCGGCTGCTGGTGGTGCGCGCGCTGGCGTCCGTCACTGAGCCAGCCAGCGACTTGTGGCGCCAGATCCGTGCCGCCTGGCGCGCGGAGTTCTGGCAATTGCCGGCGAGCGCGCCGCGCATCTGGGCCATGTGAGCGCGGGCGCTCAGATCGCCACCAGTCGGCGAATGTTCTTGGCGGCCATGTCGCGGCCCGGCCCGCGCGCGATGATCTCGCCGCGCTCCATCACCAGGTACTGATCGGCCAGTTCTTCGGCGAAGTCGTAATACTGCTCGCACAGCACGATGGCCATGTCGCCGCGCGCGGCCAGCGTGCGGATGACGCGCCCGATGTCCTTGATGATGCTGGGCTGAATGCCCTCGGTCGGCTCGTCCAGCACCAGCAGTTTGGGGCCGGGCGCCAGCGCCCGCGCAATGGCCAGTTGCTGCTGCTGCCCGCCCGACAGATCGCCGCCGCGCCGCCCGCGCATCTGCTCGAGGATGGGAAACAGCTCGAACAGCTCGCGCGGGATCGGCGTGCCCGCCGGTCGATAGGCCAGGCCCATGGCCAGGTTTTCTTGCACCGTCAGGCGCGAGAAGATTTCGCGCCCCTGCGGCACAAAGCCGATGCCGGCGCGCGCGCGTTCGTAGGGCGTGCGGCGCTCGATGCGCTGGCCGTCGAATTCGATGCTGCCGCTCTTGATCGGCACCAGGCCCATCAGGCTCTTGAGCAGCGTGGTCTTGCCAACGCCGTTGCGGCCCAGCAGCACGGTGACCTCGCCCGTGCGGGCCTCGAAGCTGACGTCGCGCAGGATGTGCGAGCCGCCGTAATACTGCTGGATGTTCTTGACGGTGAGCATGGTGGTTTATGAGTCAAACAGGGTGCCAGCGCTTTTCCATCAAGCGCGAGCAGCTATCAAAAAATATCATTCAACGGCCCAGGTAGACCTCGATCACACGCTCGTCGGCCTGCACCTCGTCGAGCGTGCCCTGCGCCAGCACGCTGCCTTCGGCCAGCACGGTGACGGTGCCGGCGCTGCCCGCGATGGCGCGGATGAAGTGCATGTCGTGCTCGACCACCATCAGGCTGTGGCGGCCCTTGAGCGACGAGAACAGCTCGGCCGTGCGCGCGGTTTCCTCGTCGGTCATGCCGGCCACGGGCTCGTCCAGCAGCAGCAGCTTCGGATCCTGCATCAGCAGCATGCCGATCTCCAGCCACTGCTTCTGGCCGTGGCTCAAATCGCCCGCGCGGCGGCTGGCGTGGGTAGGCAGGTGAATGGTGTGCAGCACTTCGGCCAGCCGGTCCTGGTCGGCCGAATCGAGGCGAAAGCACATCGACGGGCGCACGCGCTTGTCGGTCTTCAGGGCCAGCTCCAGGTTCTCGAACACCGTCAGCTCCTCGAACACGGTGGGCTTCTGGAACTTGCGGCCAATGCCCAGCTGCGCGATCTCGGGTTCGTTGTGGCGCAGCA
>JAUNTQ010000108.1 GCA_030538605.1 Pseudomonadota bacterium | reverse complement strand
GCTTTTTGCTGGGCGAGCTTTTCCTGTTCGCGTTTTTTGGCTTCGGCGGCTTTCTGTTGCGCGAGTTTTTCCTGCTCCTGCTTTTTGGCTTCGGCGAGTTTGCGCTGCTCTTCCTGCTGGCGTTTCTTGGCTTCGGCGGCTTTTTGCTGGGCCAGTTTTTCCTGTTCCTGCTTTTTAGCTTCGGCGAGCTTTTCCTGCTCGCGCTTTTTGGCTTCGGCTTCGCGGCGTTCGCGTTCGGCGCGTTGCTTGCGCTCTTGCTCCTGCTTTTTCTTTTCGGCCAGGGCGATTTCGGCGTCGCGCTGGGCGGTGTCTGCGGCAGGGGGCGGCGGTGGGGGTGGGGCCACGCGCGGGGCGGGGGGCGGTGGTGGCGTTGGTGCGGGCGCGGGCGGCGGCGGGGTGGGTGCAGGGGGCGGCGGTGCCGTGGCGCGGGCGGCTTGCTGCACGGTGGGCGCCCAGAGCTCGGCTTCGATGGCGTCGTCTTGCGGCTTGGTCCGCCAGTTCAAGCCCCAGGTGAAGGCGAGGATGAGCAAGCCGTGCGCGATGAGCGCGAGCACGAGCGCGCGGCCCAGCCCGCGCGGCGGGGGGGGGGCGAATGCGTTGCGCTCGGTGGCGGTGTTCATTACTTGACGGCCAGGCCCACGCGCTGCACACCGGCGTCGCGCAGCTCGCGCATCATGGCCATGACCTGGCGGTATTGCAGCTCGCTGTCGGCGGCGATCATGACGGGCAGCTCGGGGTTGGCCGCCAGCGCCTGGCGGATGGCGGCGATGGCTTCGGCCTCGGTGGCTTCGGCCTGCTCGACTTCGCCGCCGAGCGATAGGCGGCCTTCGGCGTCGATCATCACGTCCACGCGCTTGTCGGGCGCGCGCGGGGCCTGGCCGGCGCTGGGGATGTTGATGCTGCCGGGGGTGATGACGGTGGCGGTGACCATGAAGATGATGAGCAGCACCAGCATCACGTCGATGAAGGGCACCATGTTGATTTCGTTCATGGCGCGGCGCCCGCGCCCGCGTGTGGTGACGGCTGGCATGGCTTTTTCAGTACCCCGTGGCGGTGTGCTGCGCGGCAGGCGTTTGCACGCCCAGGTTGCGTTGCAGGATGTTGGAGAACTCTTCGATGAAGGTTTCCTGCTTGATGGCGATGCGGTCGATGTCGCGCGCGAAGCGGTTGTAGGCGACGACGGCGGGGATGGCGGCAAAGAGGCCGAGCGCGGTGGCGACCAGCGCTTCGGCGATGCCGGGGGCCACGGTGGCAAGCGTGACTTGCTGCAAGGCACCCAGGCCGATGAAGGCATGCATGATGCCCCACACGGTGCCGAAGAGGCCGATGTAGGGGCTGACGGAGCCGACGGAGGCGAGGAAGGAGAGGTTGACTTCGGCCGCGTCCAGCTCGCGCTGGTAGCTGGCGCGCATGGCGCGGCGCGCGCCGTCGAGCAGGGTGCCGGGGTCCTGGATGCGGCGCTCGCGCAGCTTCTGGTATTCGCGCATGCCGCTGGCGAAGATGCGCTCCATGGGGCCGCCCTGGCGGGCGTTTTGCGCGGCACCGGCGTAGAGGTCGTTCAGGCTGGTGCCTGACCAGAATTCGCGCTCGAAGGCGTCGTTTTGCGTCTTGATGTTTTTCAGCGCGCGCAGCTTACGGAAGATGGCGGCCCAACTGGTGATAGAGCCTGCCAGCAGCAGCAGCATGACGAGCTGCACGACGAAGCTGGCGTGCAGCACCAACTGGATGATGGACATGTCCTGGTTCATGGGTGGAGCTTTTCGACGATGGCGGGCGGAATGCGCGCGGGTTTCAAGGTGTCTGCCTGCACCCAGCCGACGCGGATGCTGCCTTCGCACAGCAGCTCGCGCGAGGGGCCTCGGGCGGTGTGCAAGAAGGCTTGCTGCGCAATGTGCAGCGCCGTGCGGCCGGGGGTTTGGAGACGGGCGGTGACGATAAGTTCATCGTCCAGGCGCGCGGGGCGCAGATAGCGCAGCTGGGCCGCGGCCACGACGAACATGCCGCCGGGCGCGCCGTCTGTGCCTTCGCGCAGCGCGCTTTGGTGCAGGCCCAGGGCGCGCAGCCATTCGGTGCGGGCGCGCTCGAAGAACTTGAGGTAGTTGGCGTAGAAGACGATGCCGCCGGCGTCGGTGTCTTCCCAGTAGACGCGGATGGGCCACTCGAAGGCGGCTGCGCCCTGCGCGCTCACGCCAGCACTTCCTTTAGCCGGGCCACCGCTGCCTGTAGCTGGGGCATGGCGCTGGCGGTGGAAAAGCGGATGTGGCTGGCGGTGCTGGCGTGGCCAAAGTCGCGTCCGGGGGTGACGGCGATGTGGGCGCGCTGCATGAGTTCATGAGCGAAGGCCCAACTGCCCTGGGTTTGTGAATCGGGCGTCTGTGTGCTGGCTGGCATGTCGCTATTGTATTCGGAGCGATTGCCGAACAGCCGGGCGCAGGCGGCGCGGCAGTCGGCCCAGGCGTAGAAGGCGCCGTCGGGGGTGACGGGCACAGACAGGCCGAGTGCATGGAGCTGCGGCACGAACCAGTCGCGCCGGGCCTTGAATTCGGCGCGGCGGCGTTCGTATTCGGCCAGGCTTTGCGGCTCGAAACAGGCGAGCGCGGCGTGTTGCGCCACGGTGCTGGGGCAGATGAACAGGTGCTGGGCGATTTGCTCGACGGTGGGCACGAGCGCGTCGGGCACGACGAGCCAGCCCAGGCGCCAGCCGGTCATGTTGAAGTATTTGCTGAAGCTGTTGATGCTGATGATGTCGTCGCCGATGGCCAGCGCGCTGTGGCTGTAGGTGTCGTCGTAGCTCAGGCCAAGATAGATCTCGTCGACCACGGTGACGCCGCCGCGCGCGGCGACGGCGGCGTGGATGTGGCGCAGCTCGTCCGGGTGGATGGAGGTGCCGGTGGGGTTGGAGGGTGAGGCGAGCATGACGCCGCGCGTGCGCGGGCCCCAGGCGGCGGCCACCTTGTCTGCGCTGAGCTGAAAGCGCTCGGCCGCCGTGGCGGGCAGCATGACGGCGCGGGCGTCGGCCATGCTGACGAACTGGCGGTTGCAGGGGTAGCTGGGGTCGGGCATGAGGACTTCGTCGCCCGCATCCAGCAGGGCCAGGCAGGCCAGTTGCAGCGCGGCAGACGCGCCTGCGGTGACGACGATGCGGCGCGCGGGCACGTCAATGCCGAAGCGCTGCGCATACCAGCTGCTGATGCGCTCGCGCAGTGCGGGCAGGCCGGTGGCCTGGGTGTATTGGGTGCGGCCATCGCGGATGGCCTTGGCCGCGGCTTCTGCCACGAGGGGCGGCGCGGTGAAGTCAGGCTCGCCGATGTTCAGGTAGATCATGGGCCGGTCGGTGCCGGCGGCCTGGGCGGCGATGGCGCTGGCGGTCTTGGCCATCTCCATGACGTAGAAGGGCTCGATGCGCTGGGCGCGGGCGGAGAGTTTCATGGCTTTGCCTCACCGTTATATTGATAGCGTTTCGCGTACGTTTTACATCGTTTTTAATGCAAAACTATCGAAAAATAATCTATATCTTACGCAAGCAGCTATTATTTTTGAATATCAAACAGGCAGACGCAGAGGACGCAGAAAAGAAATGCCCGAATTTTCTGGTTTTCTTTTTTGCGTCCTCTGCGCAATCTTTGCGTCCTCTGCGTCCGGTTTCCGTTTTCAGCCGCCGCGCGTGGGTGCAAGCACCCACCCTACGTTTTTTGTCTGGCGCGGTCGGCGGTGACTTCGGGCTCGCGCAGGCGGGGGGCGAGGCCGTTGAGCACGGCGTTGACGTATTTGTGGCCGTCGGTGCCGCCGAAGTCCTTGGCCAGTTCGATGCATTCGTTGAGCACCACGCGCCAGGGCACGTCGGGGCATTGGAGGAATTCGTAGGCGCCGATCCACATGCAGGCGTGTTCGATGGGCGAGATTTCGGCGAGCTTGCGGTCGAGCAGGGGCACGATGAGGGCGTCGAGGTCGGCCTCCAGCTCGATGCAGCCGTGCAGCAGCGCGTCGTAGTGGGCGGCGTCGGCCTTGGCAAAGCCTTGCAGGTCGCGCGTGAAGGCGTCGATGACGCCGGCGTCGTTGCGGCTGACGATGTGCTGGTAAAGCCCTTGCAGCGCGAATTCGCGCGCGCGCGAGCGGGCCGATTTGGTGGACGACTTGCGCGTGCCGGGGTGGGCGGCGGGGTTGGGCAACGGGGGCACGGTGTTCATGCGATGGCTTTCAGCAGCTGGGCCATTTCGACGGCCACGCGGGCGGCGTCGCGGCCTTTTTCGGTTTGGCGGGCGATGGCCTGGGACATGTCTTCGGTGGTGAGGATGGCGTTGGCAATGGGCAGGCCGCTGTCCAGCGACACGCGGGTGACGCCCGCGCCGGATTCGTTGGCCACCAGCTCGAAGTGGTAGGTCTCGCCGCGGATGATGCAGCCGAGCGCAATGAGCGCGTCAAAGCGCGGCTTGCCGCCTTGCGGCGCGGCCAGCGCTTGCAGCGCCAGCGGCACTTCCAGCGCGCCGGGCACGGTGAGGTGGGTGATGTGCGCGTCTTGCACACCCAGGGCGCGCAGCTCTTGCAGGCAGGCGTCGCACAGGGCGTTGGTGACGGCTTCGTTGAAACGCGCCTGCACGATGCCGATGCGCAGCGCGCGGCCATCGAGGGCGGGGGGTTGTCCTTTGTCAGCGCCGAGCATGGCGGGGGGGTCCTTTGTGTGCGGGAGAAGTTAGCAGGACTTACGCAATTCAGCCAGATTTGACCCCCTTCTGCATCTTGAGATGCCTGTGGGGGGTTCTTTTTGCGTAAGTCGTGGTTAGGAAGATGGTGCTGCGCAAGCCAGTGGCTTGAAGACAGTCGTCATTCCCGCGCAGGCGGGAATCCAGCGTCTGCGCCGGTGCCACGGCTGGATTCCCGCCTGCGCGGGAATGACGGGGCAGGCCAAACCAGGTTCAGTCTTTTGGGTGTTTCTTTCGCGTCCTCCGCGAATCCTTTGCGTCCGGCTGTTCGGCTGTTCACGCATTCGGCGCAATGTGCGACACCACCTCCAGCCCGTAGCCACCGGCCATGCTGGGCAGGCGGCGGGGGGTGCCGAGCAGCTGCATGCGCTGCACGCCGCAGTCGCGCAGGATTTGCGCGCCCACGCCGTAGCTGCGCAGGTCCATGCGGCCACGCTCGGGGGCGTGGCTGGCGCGGGCGGTGCCTTGCAGTTGGGCGAGGAGCTGGTCGGCGCTTTCGCCGCAGTTGAGGAACACGGCCACGCCGCGGCCTTCCTGCTGGATGCGGGCAAGCGCGGCGGACATGCTCCAGGTGTGCATGCCGCGGTCAAGCTCCAGCGCGTCGAGCAACGACAGCGGCTCGTGTACGCGCACGGGCACGGCGTCTTCGGGCTGCCACTGGCCGAGCACCAGCGCCAGGTGCAGGTTGCCGCTGGGCGCGTCGCGAAAGGCGTGGGCGATGAATTCGCCGTGGGCGGTGCGCAGGGGGCGCGTGGCCACGCGGGTGATGAGCGATTCGGTCTGGCTGCGGTGTTCGATCAGGTCGGCAATGGTGCCGATTTTCAGCCCGTGCTGCGCGGCAAACGCCTGCAAGTCGGGCAGGCGGGCCATGGTGCCGTCGTCTTTCATGATTTCGCAGATGACGGCGGCAGGGCTGCAACCGGCCATCGCAGCCAGATCGCAGCCGGCTTCGGTGTGGCCCGCGCGCATGAGCACGCCGCCATCGACGGCTTGCAGCGGAAAGATGTGGCCGGGCTGCACCAGATCGCTCGCACGGGCCTCGGGCGCGACGGCGGCGGCCACGGTGCGGGCGCGGTCGGCGGCGCTGATGCCGGTGGTGACGCCTTCGGCAGCTTCGATGCTGACGGTGAAGGCGGTGCCCATCTTGGTGCCGTTGCGCGCCACCATGGGCGGCAGGGCCAGGCGCTCGCAGCGCTCGCGCGTGAGGGTGAGGCAGATCAGGCCGCGGCCGAAGCGGGCCATGAAGTTGATGGCCTCGGGCGTGACGTGGTCGGCAGCGAGGATGAGGTCGCCCTCGTTTTCGCGGTCTTCTTCGTCAACGAGGATGACCATGCGGCCAGCGCGCATGTCGGCCACGATGTCTGCGACGGGCGAGATGGGGGTGGGGGGTTGGGTCATGGGGCGGCGCGCGGGGGCAAGGGCGGGGAAACCCGCGATTATCGGCGGTGGGGCAACAAACGCCCGGGCACGAAGGCAATAGCCGGGCCAAGGCTTTTCACCTTGCGCACCCCGCGCCCCGCACCGCACACAATCGGCCCCCATGTCACTCGATCACCCCGTTGCGTCTGCCCTGCTGCCCGTGATGCTGCTGATTGCCATCGGCTTTGCGGCCGGGCGGCTGAAGCTGATGCGCGCCGAGGGCGTGCGCGATTTGTCCAACCTGGTGTTTCTGGTGCTGGTGCAGGCGCTCTTGTTTCGCACCATGGCCACGGCGCATCTGGAGCGGCTGGACTTGACCTCGGTGGCGCTGTATTACGTGGTGGCGGGCGCCATGTTTCTGGCGCTGCTGTGCCTGCAGGGGCTGTCGAGCCGCGCAGCCGTGGTGGCGCTGGCGGCGATTTTCAGCAACACGCTGATGATCGGCGTGCCGCTGGTGCAGCTGGCCTATGGCAGCGAGGCGCTGGTGCAGCTGTTCACCCTCATCTCCATGCACGCGCTGGTGCTGCTGACGCTGGCCACGGTGGTGATCGAGCTGCTGGTGGCGCGCGAAGAAGCCGCCAGCGGCCAGCAGCCGCGCCGCCGCCTGGCCGCCACGGTGGCGCGCGCGGTGAAAAACGCCATCCTGCACCCCGTGCCGCTGCCCATCATTGCGGGCTTTGCGTATTCGCTCACCGGCTGGGGGCTGCACCCGGTGGTGGAGCAGCCGCTGAAGCTGCTGGGCGATGCCTTCGGCCCGGTGGCGCTGGTGCTGGTGGGGCTGACGCTGTCGCACACGCCCATTGGCCGGCACCTGAAGGGCGCGCTGGTGGTCTCGGGCCTGAAGACCGTGGTGCACCCGCTGCTGATGGCCGCTGCGGGCTGGGCGCTGGGCCTGCAAGGGCTGGCGCTGACGGTGATGGTGGTGGCCGCTGCGCTGCCGGTGGGGGCCAACGTGTTTCTGTTCTCACAGCGTTATCACAAGGCCGAAGAGCTGGTCACCGCCAGCGTGGGCGTGTCCACGGCCATGGCGGTGGTGACGGTGTCGGTGGTGATGGCGCTGTTGGCAAGGTCATGAAATTTGGTAGCTGCTTGCGCACGTTTTAAAACGTTTTCAATTTATTTTGTATATGAAAATGCTTTAAAACGTACGCAAGCAGCTCATTTTTTATTTACAAGTGGCACACCACCACACCCCCTGCCGTGGTGCGCACCCGCGCGTGGCTGTTTGCTTCGCCGCCATTCGCGCCAATAATTTGGCGCATGCCCTCCCCGGTCGCCCCTGTCGATGAACAGCTCATGCGCGCCTACGCTGCGGGCGATGCGGGCGCGTTTGCGCATGTGTACGACCGCCACGCCGCGCGGCTGTGGCGCTTCTTGCGGCAGAGCGTGGGCGACACGGCCACGGCCGACCTGCTGGCGCAGGACGTGTGGTTTGCCCTGGCCCGGCAAGCCGGTGTGCAAGCCGCCCGCCCCGGCCCGGCAGGTGCGGACATCGGCACGCGCCTGTTCACCCTGGCACACCAGCGCCTGCAAGACCACATGGGCGCGCGCACCGGCATGGCACACGCGCTGCCCGCCCAGGCCGAACTGCTGGCGCGCTACCAGCAAGCCGACGGCACGCCGGGCGATGGCCCTGCGCCCGGTGCCGAGCAGCGCGCATCGGTGCTGGCCCAGGCCCGCGTGCTGGCCTGGAAGCACGCCGCCGCGCCAGGCCCGGCAGCGGCACCCGCACCGGCCACGCAGCGCCCCCGCTGGCTGGTGCCCATGGCCATCGGCGTGGGCATTGCCGCTGCGGTGGCAGCCCTTGGCATGGCCGGCCTGCTGGCCCCGCAGACACGCCACACCTCCACCGCCGCGCCAGCCCACACCCCGCGCGACGACGCCGAACCCGCTCCGACCGAGACCACCCCCGCCCCCGCCAGCGACACGCTGCCCGCCACACCAGACCTTCCGCCAGCGCCCCCCATCGACACCCCCGACGCCGCGCCCGATACGGCCCCCGCCTCAGCCCCACCCGCTGCACCATCACGCCCTGCAACCCCGCCGCCCGCCGCCCGCCGCGCCACCGAATCGCGCACGGCCAGCACGGCCCCCACCCGCCCGCGCAGCACATCCGCGCCCAAGCCCCCGCCCGAGCACGCACCCGCCACCCCCACGCCACTGCCTGACCCGCAGCCCGCCACCCCCCCCAGCACCAACCCCATGGACCGCGGCCCGCTGGCCCCCGCGCCCGATGCGCAGACCACACCAGCAGCGCTACCGGCCAACACCGGCCCACCAGGCGCGGCCGCCCTCGCACCCAGCCAGCGCCTGCTGGCCGCCGCCACGCAAGGCCAGGCAGACGCCGCCCGCCAGGCGCTGGCGCAAGGCGCGTCGCCCGACAGCACCGACGCCGCCCGCCGCAGCGCGCTCATGCTGGCCGCGCGCCGGGGCGACGTGGACATGGTGCGCCTGCTCATGGGCGCAGGTGCCGACACCCGCCGCGCCGACCACGACGGCCTCACCGCCGCCGCCCACGCCCGCCGCGCCGGCCACGAAGCGCTGGCACGCCACATCGAGCAGGCCGGCGCGATGCGCTGATGTGCTGCGCGGGTTGAGCGTTCAGCGTTGGGCGTTGGGCGTTGAGCGTGAAAACCGGTTGAGCGCATTTCCCGCTCAACGCCCAACGCTGAACGCCCAACCGATAAGATCGCCCT
>JAUNTQ010000107.1 GCA_030538605.1 Pseudomonadota bacterium | reverse complement strand
TATCGGCCACGCTGCGGCCGGGCACGTTGTAGAGCACCATGGGCAGGTCGCCCACGGCTTCGGCGATGGATTTGAAGTGCTGGTACAGGCCCTCTTGCGTGGGCTTGTTGTAGTAGGGCACCACTTGCAGCTGGCTGTCGGCGCCCACCTTCCTGGCGAACTTCGCCAGCTCGATGGCTTCGGCGGTGGAGTTGGCGCCGCAGCCGGCCATGATGGGCACGCGCCTGGCCGCTTGCGCCACCGCGACGCGGATGATCTCCTGGTGTTCCTCGACGTTGACGGTGGGCGACTCGCCAGAGGTGCCCACCACGCAGATGCAGTCGGTGCCTTCGGCAATGTGCCAGTCGATGAGTTTGCGCAGCGTGGGGTAATCGACGCTGCCGTCTTCCAGCATGGGGGTGACGAGGGCGACGATGCTGCCGGTCAGAGGGGTCATGGGCGGGGCCAGTGCGATAAAACGAACATTTTAGATGGCTCGGCGGGCAAAGGTTCACCGTGCAGGCCCTCGTGTGCCCTTGCCGCCGACCACGGATCGCCCCCACCGTCCGTCTCGCGAATGGTGCCAGCAGCTCGTGCAGGCGCGGCGCCAGCACCGGGTGCTGCTGTCGGCGCGGCGTCGACCAGGAAGAAGCCGTGCAGGCCCTGGCCGCCATGCTGGGCGAATACGCCAACGACCCCGACTTCGACGTCGGCACCGATGACCCGGGCGAGCTGCTGGCCTTGGCGCGGCAGGAAGTGCGCCAGTGGATTGCCCGCCGCCTGCTGACCGAGCAGGGCGGCCAGCTGCAGGCCACCCATGCCTTGCAGCACGCGCTGGGCTTTGCTGCCGGGCTGCGCCAGCGCATCATGGCCTCCACCGCCTCGCGCCTGGCCACCGTGCAGCGCGAGGCCGAAGCGCTGGCGCAGGCTCTGAACCCCTGCTGTCGCGCGAATCGCGCCAGGTGATGGACGCCCGCGCCCGCAGCGAAAGTGGCGTGCGCAGCTTCATGCAAACGGGCCTTGCTGCCGAGCACCACCGCGTGGGCCCGCTCGTGCAGCAGGTGCTGCGCGCCGCACTCGCCATCGACTGGCAGCCTCAGGCCACGCGGCGCACGCCTGCCGACGTGCCCGCGCAGGTGCTGGCCGACCACCCCGGCGGCCTGCACTGGCCCGGGATGGCGAGGGGGTGTGAAGGCTGGTGCAACAGCCGAAAAACCGGACGCGAAGGACGCGAAAGAAAGACACCTCTTTGAAGCCTGCTGCGCAGAGGTGATGGCCGTCACCGCAGAAAGCGCAGCACTTTCCCCGTGGCTGTGTTCAAGGCTGCAAACAGTGTCGTGGTGCCATGTCGGATGCAATCGTGCGTGGCCGCACTATGCGTTCAATCAGCTGTCGTAGTGGTAGTGACAGGCGAGCACGACGACAGCCTGATCGCCGGCGCGACCCGTAGCCCGAGAGCTTGCCCGCCAGCGGCTCGCGTTTGCCGATACCGGTGAATGGGTCGCGCAAGGGGGCTTCAATCAGTGCGTTGATGCGCTTGAGTGTCTTGCGGCCTTGCCCCTGCCAGTACAGACATTCATAATTTAAAAGTGAGCTGCTTGCGCATGTTTTTGAATGATTTCAAATACAAAAATATCTAAAATCAATTAAAAACATACGCAAGCAGCTCACTTATTTCAACCACTGCCGCGCCCCCGTTTGCGCACCACTGCAGGCGTGCTGGCCGTGTGCGGCACGGGCAGGCGCACGTCGGCTTTGACTTCTTTCAGCACGATGGATGAGCGCACGTGCGTCACGCCGGGCAGCTTGAACAGCGTGCCGTGCAAAAAGCGCTCGTATTCGGCAATGCCCGGCACGAGGATGCTCAGGATGTAGTCGGCCTGGCCGGTGGTGGACAGGCAGCGCACGATGGGGGGCGTGGCCTGCACGGCGCGCTCGAAGTCGTGCACCAGCTCTTCGCTGTGCTGGCTCAGGTTGACCTCGGCCACCACCAGCAGGCCCAGGCCCACGCGCGCGCGGTCGACCAGCGCGCTGTAGCCGGTGATGACGCCGGCCGCTTCCATCTGCTTGATGCGGTTCCAGCACGGCGTGGCCGACAGGCCCACGCGCTCGGCGATCTGCTGCACCGTCTGCCGCGCGTCGCGTTGCAGCTCGCGCAGGATGGCCAGGCTGGCTGCGTCCAGTGAAATATTCTCGTTCATGCCACTTTTCAAGAACAATGTCCTTTCATCATAGGCTTTGACAGGGAAAACAAGAAGCCTGTTTTCCGCACACGGGCGTACCCTTCGGCCACAACATCACCCGGAGACATGCCATGCCCGCCAGCCCCATTCAGCGCCCCGACTACCAGCTTGCCGACAACCTGTGGGCGCGCTCCGGCCATGTGTTCATGACCGGCACGCAGGCGCTGGTGCGCCTGATGCTGATGCAGCGCTGGCGCGACGAGGCGGCGGGGCTTGACACGCGGGGTTTCATCAGCGGCTACCGTGGCTCGCCGCTGGGCATGGTCGATCAGCAGGTGTGGAAGGCGGGCCAGAGGTGGAAGGACGCGGGCCTCGACTTCGTGCCCGCCATCAACGAAGAGCTGGCCGCCACGCAGGTGCTGGGCACGCAGCGCGTGGAGAGCGACCCCGAGAAAACCTGCGAGGCCGTGTTTGGCCTGTGGTACGGCAAAGGCCCGGGCGTTGACCGCGCGGGCGATGCCATCAAGCACGGCAACGCCTATGGCAGCTCGCCGCGCGGCGGCGTGCTGGTGGTGGCGGGCGATGACCACGGCTGCGTGTCGTCCAGCATGCCGCACCAGAGCGACCAGCTCTTGCAGGCGTATCACATGCCCATCGTCTCGCCCGCCACGGTGGCCGAGCATCTGACGTTCGGGCTGTATGGCTGGCAGCTCTCGCGCTACAGCGGCAACTGGGTGGGCCTGACCAGCCTGTCGGAAGTGGTGGAAAGCGGAGCCACGGTCGATCTGGACGCCATCAACGCCCAGGTGGCCGGGTGGCAAGAGGGCGAGCAGGTGCGCGCGCTGACCGGCCACCGCCCGCCAGCAGAGGGGCTGCATTACCGCTGGCCGGACTTCCCGTCGCTTCAAATAGAGGAGCGACTTGCGCACAAAATGCAGGCCGTGGCAGCGTTTTCGCGTGTCAACTCGATTGACCGGCACGTGATCGCATCGCCCCACGCCACGCTGGGCATCGTCACCTGCGGCAAGGCGCACCTGGACGTGATGGAGGTGCTGCGCAGGCTCGACATCACCCCCGCCATGCTGGCCGACGCGGGCGTGCGCCTGTACAAGGTGGGCCTGAGCTTTCCGATCGAGACCACGCGCATGCTCACCTTTGCGCAGGGCCTGAAAGAGCTGCTGGTGATCGAGGAAAAAGGCGCAGTCGTCGAGACGCAGCTTCGCGAGCTGCTCTACAACGCCCTCGGCGGTGTGCGCCCGGCCATTCTGGGCAAGCGCGACGCGCAGGGCCAGCCGCTGGTGTCGGCGCTGGGCGAGCTGCGGCCCTCGCGCCTGATCGAGCTGCTGGCCGACTGGCTGATGCGCCACTTTCCCGAGCGCTTTGAAAACCGCCGCACGCTGGTGCGCGACTTCACGCTGCCCGAGCTGCTGGGCAACGACGCCGACAGCGTCAAGCGCATGCCCTACTTTTGCGCAGGCTGCCCGCACAACACCTCCACCAAAGTGCCCGAAGGCTCCACCGCGCGCGCCGGCATTGGCTGCCACTTCATGGCCAACTGGATGGACCGCGACACCGCCGGCCTGATCCAGATGGGCGGCGAGGGCGTGGACTGGGTCTCGCACGCGCGTTTCACGCGCAAGCCGCACGTGTTTCAGAACCTGGGCGACGGCACCTATTACCACTCGGGCTATCTCGCCATCCGCCAGGCCGTGGCGGCCAAGGCGCGCATCACTTACAAGATTTTGTTCAACGACGCGGTGGCGATGACGGGCGGGCAGCCCGTCGATGGCGTCATCAGCGTGGATGCCATTGCGCGGCAGGTGGAGAGCGAGGGCGTCAAGCGCGTGGTGGTGCTGTCGGACGACATTGGCAAATACGGTGCCATCAAAAGCCGCTTTCCGCAAGGCACGCAGTTCTTCGACCGCGCCGAGCTTGACCGCGTGCAGCGCGAGCTGCGCGAGGTGGACGGCGTCACCGTGCTCATCTACGAGCAAACCTGCGCGGCCGAAAAGCGCCGCCGCCGCAAGAAGGGCGAGCTGGCCGACCCCGACAAGCGCCTGTTCATCCACGAAGCCGTGTGCGAGGGCTGCGGCGACTGCGGCGTGCAAAGCAACTGCGTGGCCGTGCTGCCCGCTGAAACGCCGCTGGGCCGCAAACGCAAGATCGACCAGACCGCCTGCAACAAGGACTATTCCTGCGCCAAGGGCTTTTGCCCCAGCTTCGTGGGCGTAACGGGCGGCAAGCCGCGCAAGCGCTCGGGCGCGCTCTCGGGCGAAGCCGGGCGCGCCGCCTTTCAGCGCCTGGTCGATGGCCTGCCGCTGCCCGCCGCGCACGTGTGGACGGGGCCGTATGACCTGCTCGTCACTGGCGTGGGCGGCACCGGCGTCGTCACCGTGGGCGCGGTGATTGCCATGGCCGCGCACCTGGAGGGCAAGGCCGCCAGCGTGCTCGACTTCATGGGCTTTGCGCAAAAAGGCGGCGCGGTGATGAGCTTCGTGCGCCTGGCCGACGTGCCCGAGCGCCTGCACCAGGTGCGCATCGACACCCAGCAGGCCGACGCCATGCTGGCCTGCGACACCGTGGTGGCCGCCCAGCCCGAGGCGCTGGGCACCGTGCGCCGGGGCCGCACCCGCATCCTCGCCAACGTGCACGAAACCCCCGTGGCCGAGTCCTTGCGCAACCCCGACGCCAGCCTGAAAACCGAGCTGCTGCTGGCCAAGCTGCGCCATGCCGCCGGTGAAGACCGCGTCAGCACCTTCGATGCGCAAGCGCTGGCGCAAGACTTTCTGGGCGACACCGTCACCGCCAACGTGCTGGCCATGGGCTTTGCCTGGCAGCGCGGGCTGGTGCCGCTCAGCCTGGCGGCCATGCAGCGCGCCATCGAACTCAACGCCGTGGCCGTACCCGCCAACCTGGCCGCCTTCGCCCTTGGCCGCCTGGCCGCTGCCGACCCCGGCGCCTGCGCCGCGCTGCTGGGCAACCCAGCGGCGTGCCGAGAGGCCGACGACACGCTCGACGCCCTCATCGCCCGCAGCATGAGCCAGCTCACCGCCTACCAGAACGCCGCCTATGCCGAGCGCTACGCCGCCTTTGTGCGCGAAGCGCGCGATGCCGAGCAGGCCGCCGCTCCCGGCAGCGAAGCCTTCACCCGCGCCGTGGCGCGCAGCCTGCTCAAGCTCATGGCCTACAAGGACGAGTACGAAGTGGCGCGCCTGTATGCCGACCCATCGTTCCGCCAGTCGCTTGATCACCAGTTCGAGGGCAAGCTGAAACTCAGCTTCTACATGGCCCCGCCCCTGCTCAGTCGTGCGAAGAACGGCCAGCCCCCGCGCAAGATCGAGCTGGGCGCCTGGATGCTGCCCGCCATGCGCTGGCTGGCCAAAGGCAAGGCACTGCGCGGCGGCGCGCTGGACGTGTTCGGCAAAACCGACGAACGCCGCATGGAGCGCGAACTCATCACCCAATACGAAGCCCGCGTGCGCGAGCTGCTGGCCCAGCTCAACACCGACACGCTCAAGCTCGCCACCGACGTAGCTGCCGTGCCCATGATCATGCGCGGCTTCGGCCACGTCAAGCATGCCAACGTGCTGCTCGCCCGCGTGCGCGAAGCCGAGCTGCTGCACCGCATGAACCCCGGGCGCTACCCCGCACCGGAGAAGACGCCGCAGGCGGGGCAGATCAAGGGGATTGCGGTGGTGTCAGCATAATCTGATTATCTGGAAAGCCTGCTTCAGATCGTGTTGTTGCGTTTCCGAGTTGAAGCAACCACATCAGTGATCACCAGACACTTACTACTTGGTCAGAAACCGAGAAGCCGAACTGCCCCGGCTTAAACTCTGAAGGAGATGCGCGGTTATCATAAAGTTCGCCAGAAAATGTGCTGCCAGACAACCGAATCATCTCTGGCGTAGTGGTGGTCGCGCCGAATGCTTCAAGAATGTTAATCATATTTGCACGTGTAATACTCCAATAAAACATAGCACTGCGATTGCCAAATGAGCCGGTAAGCATATTTGCACCATGGTTGGTCACGAACTTAGAAAATTTTCCTGCTACTAATGTGCCTGCAATCCAATGTTCACCTGCTGTCACGTTACCTATTGAATCATTGCCATCAAATCCAGGGTTTCCCACTGTCCGACTATCCCAAAAACCTAAAACCAAAACAATTTCTCTAACACTGGAGAAGAACGGGAGTCCATCAGAGCGTTTAAAGCTCGCTCGCCAGCCTATCTGGCCTCCAACTCCGGGGGCTACACCTGCAGCAGGGTTAAACCATGTGGCACCAAGTGTCAATTTGCACGACATATGCATGCAACGAGGAGATTGCGTTCCAATATAGATTTGTGGAGACACATATGATCGTAGCAAATGAATATCCGGTCCATAACTAAGAAAGCGACCGGAAGGTTCCCTCACTGAGGGTGTATCGAATCCATTAAGAAAAATTCCTACTCTTCCAGCATCATCAACCTGGACACCAGTTGCGCGCATCACACCCGCTGTACTTCCGCGATAATGGATGGTATTAGGGCTATGTAAGCCAGTGTAAGATGTAAGATCTACCGATGGAATACCGACCTTCAGCAATCTATATGCAACAAGTTTATTCTGTGCGTTGTAGCCATTGTTTCCCACAGCATAACTAACTCCTGTTGCACTTTTATTAAGAATTGTGTCGACCCAATAAGGATCCCACCCGCCGATGGAAGGGGAGCCATCTGGAGCATATAACAGATTAGATATACTTTTTGCGAAGTCGGATTGAAGTAGATAGTTAAATGGTGCCGGATCCGCTGCCCTGGCTGTTAAGGGGGTTTTTGCAGTTATTGCTAAAGTTGCTAATGCTTTGAGAAAAGTATCGCGACGCATCTTTGTGTTACCTTATGTTGATGTGGTAAGAGTTCCAGCTAGCAGATTGCAGGCCTTAGGTGCAGCACAGAAATCTAGAAGATTAGCTGATGTCGTGAATTCGAAGTTCAAAAGTAAAATTTTTCAATGCTCGCGAGAGCGTCATCGAAGATTTTTCATGAGCTTCGAAATCACGACGCTAGATTAGTGACGCATCGCGTTTGAAATATCGGTGTCTGCACAGCCCTCGCGCACTTGACGATTTCCCTTTCTTCCCCATGCCGAAGCTTCTGTAGTAATCAGTACCTCGCCACAAACGCTAACGATGGCACATTCATCCGATACTCAAAACTTGACGCGACACGAGCGGAGCGTAACTCAGAACTGAATCTAGGCCACGTTTTCGACAAACCGAACTGCTTGGACACTTTGCCTGCGCAGACACGCACCAGACGCGGCTCTCCTTGGGGAATCAGCCCCGATCTCCGGCCAGCGCCTGCGCAGCCACAGCCAAGCCACCAGGCCCACGGCCATGAAGGCGGCCGACATCAGCGGCAGGACGATGGCCGAGTGCATGGTCAGGGGCGCGACCGCACCGGCCATGATGCCGTTGGCCACGGAGCCGACGACTGCCTGCAACGACGAGGCCAGGCCGCGCCGCGTGGGATGCAGATCGAGTGCCAGCAGCGTGACCACGGGCACCATCAGCGCACAGCCGTAGGCAAACGCGGCGATGGACCACAGCGACCACCACATGCTGACGGGAAACAGCACGTTTGCGGCGACGTTGAGCACCGACACCGGCGGCATGTCGATCGAGGGCTCGGTGCCGTCGCATGGTCGGCTGGGTGCCATCGTGTATGGCGAGAGTGCCGTCAACCGCATCCGCATGGAGGGCGAAGACAGCTTGTTCGCGGCGTTCCGGCACTACAGCCCGGACTGGGCGGTGGTCGAGCACAACACCGGTGAGCTGACCCAGGCAAGCCGCCTGGGCAGCTATGGGCAGGCCTATCGCTCGCTGCGCGAGATGGCCAATTACGGTGCGCGTTTCGTGTCGTCGATGGCCTGGAACGGCAGCCCGGGTGACACGCAGGGCATGGCCGGTTTTCTCGGCTACACCTCTTTGCGGCGCTCTCCCCTGGAAGAGGCCATGCAGGACTTCATGCTCGCGCGCGCCGACTTGCCGCGCCGGGCGCGCTTGTGGAGCTTCGGTGCGGGCACCTGCGCCGACGACGATGGCTGGCTGGTGGACGGCCGGCCCGCGGTGCCTGCGGGTGCCGGCCAGCTGGTGCTGACGCTGGGGGCCGACGGCTTTGCCACGCTGCTGTCGCCGGGCGAGCTGGCCTGGTCGTGCGACGCGCACCCTTGGCTGGTGCTTCAGCTGGAGGCCGCGCCGGCGGCATCGTTGCGGCTGTCGGTGCAGGGCCAAACCGCGGATGGTCAATGGCATGAACTGGCACCCGAGGCCGCCTTGCCGCCGCTGGCGGGTGATCTGGCCGGTGCGCGCATTGCGCTGACCGGCACCGCGCCACAGCCGTGCGAGCACCTGCAACTGCGGTGGCGCGGCCCGCCCGGCGGGCGCGTGACGCTGCGCGCCATCACGCTGTATCCGGCGCGCTCGACCGGCTGACAGATTCGACCCGTGAGCGCTGGCGCAGCTGTTGCAGGCGGGGCAGCGCAAGGGCATTGCGGTGGTGGCGGCATGCGTTCGCCCGCAGGCAAGGGCCGTTCCCGGCTTCGCAGGGTGGCACACGGCCCCAACCCCCTTGAGCAGCCTGTTTTACTCAGCCGGTCAACCGTTTGGCGGGCATGCCTGACGATGAATTAAAAGTGAGCTTCTTGCGCAGGTTATAAAGCAGTTTCAGATTGTTTAATATTTGAAATTGTTTTATAAATTGCGGTAGAAGCTATAAAAAACATTGATTGGCAAGCAGTCTCAGATGCGCCACGTATCACTCCCTCTCCACCCGCAGGGGGGAGGGCAGGGGTGAGGGGGGGGCGCCACCCCACCGGGTGAACAAGCCGCGCACCCTCACCCCAGCCCTTGTATCTTCGGAATTGTCGAAGTTCAGACGGAGTTTGCGGGAG
>JAUNTQ010000106.1 GCA_030538605.1 Pseudomonadota bacterium | reverse complement strand
GGCGTGTCGATGTAGCCGGGCACCAGCGTGACCACGCGCACGCCGCTGCCGCGCAGCTCGCCGCGCAGGCTTTCGCAGTAGCTCACCACGCCCGCCTTGCTGGCGCAGTAGGCACCGTGGCCGGGCAGGCCGCGAATGGCCGCCACGCTGGCCACGCCCACCAGCCGCCCGCTGCCGCGCGCGCGCATGGCGTCAATAAAGGGATGAAAGGTGGCAGCCATGCCGGTGTTGTTGAGCGCGAAGGTGCGGGCCATGACGGTCAGGTCTTCATGCATGGCCGTGTCCATGCCTATGCTGATGCCGGCATTGGCCACCACCACGTCGGGCACGCCTTGCTCGGCGATGCAGGCCTGACCGGCCGCCACGATGCTGGGCACCTCGGCCACGTCGGCCCCATACACGCGCCAGCGCTCGGCTGCCCAGCCCTGCGCGGCGGCCCAGTCGGCCATGTCCTGCGTGCGCCGCGCCACCAGCGCCAGACGCCAACCGGCCCGGTGATAGCGCGCGGCCAGCGCCTGGCCGATGCCACTGGATGCGCCGGTGATGAAGGCAAGGGGGGCGGCGGGCGAGGTGGCGGTTGGCATGCGGGCCATTATCTGGGGTTGGGCGTTGGGCGTGAAGACCAGGGTGGCCCGGTGCGCCGCTCAGCCTGGCCCGACGTCGCCGCCTTCCAGGCGGATGTTGGTTTGCACGGGGGCGTCGGGGTCGAACGGCGGCGGCGTGCGTGGGCCGGGGCGTGGGTGGGCGCGCACGGTGGAGGCGCGGGCGTCGTCGATGCCGGGCTGGCGCTGGCAGTACACGGGCTCGGGGATGGTGGTGTAGTCCAGCCGCGCCAAGCGCCCGTCCAGCCCCAGGCCGAAGCTGGCGCGCACGGTGGGGTCGGCATAGCGCGGGCCTGCCGCCTCGGCAGGTTCGTCCGGCAGGCGCTCCAGCACGGCGTGACCGCGCAGGCCTTCGAGCAGCGCCATGTCTTCATACAGCCGCGCCTCGAAGCGCAAGTCGTGTGGACACAGGTATTGCAGCCGCGGCGCATCCAGCATGCTGGCGCAGCCTGCGAGCGACAAGGCCAGCAGCGAGAGCGCCGGGTTTCGCTTGCGCTCCAACCAGCCTGCGAGACTTGTGTGTGCACACATTTTTGCAGTCTGGGCAGTCATGCCAGCCTCATGATGAAGCGGCGGTGGGCTGCCCTCACCCCTGCCGTCTCCCAGAGGGAGAGGGAGAAAAACCGGCGACCGAGCGAAAAACCGTGTGCATGCACAAGCCCCTCCGGGGGAAAGGCGCCGCAGGCGATTCAAGAGGGCGCTTATCTTGGCCAAAGCACCCACATGCGCAGCGGCTGCTTCATGCGGCCGGCAAATTCGCCTGCCTCGTGGCCCCAGCCGGCGAAATAGTCGGCGCGCACGGCACCGACGATGGCGCTGCCGGTGTCCTGCGCCATGACCAGGCGGTTCAGCTGCGCCAGCGGGCCGTGGGTGGACAGCCACACGGGCGTGCCGTAGGGAATGCTTTGCGGGTCCACCGCGATGGAGCGCCCGGGCGTGAGCGGCACGCCCTGCGCGCCGCGCGGGCCGAACTGCTCGTCCAGCGCGCTCAAGGGCTCTTCGCGGAAGAACACCATGCGCGGGTTGCTCCACAGAAAGCCTTGCAGCACGTGCGGGTTGGCAGCCAGGGTCTGGCGTATGCCAGGCCAGGTCACGTCGCCGCGCAGCAGGCCCTGGTCGATCAGCCACTTGCCGGGGCTGCGGTAGGGCTGATCGTTGGTGGCGGCAAAGGCCAGGCGCACCAGGCGCTGGCTGCCATCGGCCTCGGTCACGCGCACGCGACCCGAGCCTTGGATTTGCAGGATGAGCGCGTCCAGCGGGTCGGCCAGCCAGGCGATCTCGCGGCCCGCCAGCTCGGCCAGCGCCTGCGGGTGCTGCTCCATTTCCTGACGGGTGAACCAGGGCTTGCGCTGCGCCAGCGTGGCGGGGGGGCGGTACAGCGGCGCGGCAAAGCCGGCGCGGGGCACGCGGCTGGCTTCGTAAAAAGGCTCGAAGTAGCTGGTCAGCAGCCCCTCGGTGGGCGCGCCCAGCGGCTCCACGCGGTAGGGCTGCAGGCGCGCGCGCAGCCAGTTGCGCTGCTCGTCGGCGGTGGCCAGCGACAGGCGGCGCACCTCGCTGCACAGGGGCGCGAAGGTGGGGCCGGGACGCTCGCAGCTTTTGATGAAGGCGTTCCACGCCTCGGACGTGTCGTCCTGCTCGAAACCCGGCAGCTCGCCCCAGCGCACGGGCACCCAGCGGCTGCGCGCGCGCACGATGGCCGGGCCGATGGGCGCGGCATCGGCCACCGGGCCGGTGGGCAGCGGCACCTCGGTGGGCGGCGTGGGTGCGGGGACGGGCGCGGCGGGCTGCTCGCGGGTGGCGCAGCTGGCGAGCATTCCTACAATCACCGCCGCACACATTAGTTTGAGAACTCGTGTCATGACCCTGATTCTGCTGGAGGCGCTGGGCGCGCTGGTGATATTGCTGTTGATCGTGTGGTGGACCATGTTTTCCGGCCGCCACAAGGGCGAGCTGCCGGGCCAGCACGATGCCGCCCGCCCCCACGAAACACCTGGCGAAGATGCCGAGACCACCGACGGGAAGAAATAAAGTATAGCTGCTTGCGCAGGATATGTATCAAATTAATGTCATTCATATATAAAATTGTTTATTAACGTACGCAAGCAGCTATGATTTTTTATTCATGATGTGCCCAGACGATGCGCAGGCACACCATTCGGGCATGGTGGCAGACGTGAAAAAAATCGTTTTCCCAATCCTTTTTGACCACAAAATGCCGCCAGCTCCCTCGAATAAGGGGGTGTTTTTCCGTGTCAAATGTGTACATTAGTCAGCCATCAGCTGTCACACCACAGGCCCGGCAGCCAAGCCCTGGATACCCACCCTACCAAGGTTTGCCACCGGGTACTGCAAGAGGCCTTGCCCAGCCAGGCCCCTCGCCTCCAACAAGAAGAAGCTCCCCCAAAACCGCCCTCGTGGCGGTTTTTTCTTGGCTGGCGCAAAAAGCCGCAGGGCAGCAGCGGGCGCTTGAGGGCGCAAGGCAGGCGCTTTGCATAATCCGCATCGGATGTGCAATGCGAATGCGCCTGGCAGGCGCGAAAAAAGACGGGATATGTCACATGTTTTGGTGGTGGGTGGCGCGGGCTACATTGGCTCGCACATGGTCTGGGTTCTGGGGCGCCACGGCGTTCAGGTGACGGTGCTGGACAACCTGAGCACCGGCCATGCCGATGCGGTGCTGCATGGCCGCCTGGTCGAGGGCGACATGGCCGACGCCGCCTTGCTGGGCCGCCTGTTTGCGCAGCAGCGCTTCGACGCCGTCATGCACTTTGCCTCGTGCATCCAGGTGGGCGAGTCGGTGAACGACCCGGCCAGGTACTACGTGAACAACGTGGCCAACACCCTCACCTTGCTCGATGCCATGCGCGCGCATGGGGTGCTGCGCTTCGTGTTTTCGTCCACCGCCGCCGTGTTCGGCGAGCCGCTGGCCGCGCGCATCGACGAGCAGCATCCGCGCTCGCCCATCAACCCCTATGGCCGCACCAAGTGGATGGTGGAGCAGGTGCTGCAGGACTACGCCCACGCCTACGGCTTGCGCGCGGTGAGCCTGCGCTACTTCAACGCGGCGGGCGCGCACCCCGAGGCGTTGCTGGGCGAGCGCCACGAGCCCGAGACCCATCTGGTGCCGCTGGTGCTGCAAGCGGCTGCCGGGCGCAGGCCGCACGTGACGGTGTTCGGCGACGACTACGACACGCCCGACGGCACCTGCATCCGCGACTACATCCACGTGATGGATCTGGCCGACGCGCATTGGCAGGCCCTGCGCTACCTGGCCGATGGCGGTGCCACGGCGGCGTTCAACCTGGGCAATGGCGACGGCTACTCGGTGCGGCAGGTGCTGGAGGCGGCGCGTGAAGTGACCGGGCGGCCCATCCCGATGCAGATGGGCCTGCGGCGTGCGGGCGACCCGGCCCGCCTGGTGGCCAACGCGGGCCTGGCGCGTCAGGTGCTGGGGTGGCAGCCACGCCTGGCCAGCCTACACACCATCGTGGGCGATGCCTGGCGATGGGAAAACCGCCACGCGGTTTGAGTGAAAGGCGCTTTCAGGCTGCTGGCCGGGCGTTGAACCAGCGCAGAAAGCGCCAGCGGCGCAGCCACCAGCCGCGCCACAGATAGGCCTTGGCCAACGCCTGCGGGCTGAGGGGCGAGGTGTCCAGAAAGTGGCGGCGCAGTGTGTCAGCCGTGTCGGGTGGCGGCGTTGGCGCGCCGGGTTGGCACACGTGGCGCATCGCGCCGGCCAGGCTGCGCGCGGCTTGCTGCGCCAGCGCCAGCTGCAGGTGCTGGTCATCGCCCCAGGGGGTGGCCTTGAGCGCGCGCGCGAACGGCAGCAGCGCAGACGATTGGTCCAGCGCCTTGGGCAGGCTCATGGTGGCGCGGATGCTGCCCGTGCGCTGGCGGTAGGCCACCCAGGGCGTGGGCTCGTAATAGAACCGCTCTGTGCGCAGCGCCACCAGGGGCATGGTGGCCATGTCCTCGAAGTAGCGCCCTGCGGGAAAACGCAGGTCATCGCCCCACAGCGTGCGGCGCGAAATCTTCGACCACGCGTGCAACTGCCCGCTAAAAAGCATGCCGGTGAGCAAGGCGCGGCGGTCTTGCACCAGCTGCCGCGCGGGGCCGGCAAAGGTGCGCCGGTGCCGCTCGCCACGCAGGTGGTGCTTGAGCCGCGCAGGCTCGCGCCAGACGGAAAAGTCACATAGCACCATGTCGGGAGCGTGCGTCTGCACGATGGTGCGCAGGGCGGCGATGCTGCCCGGCAGCAGTTTGTCGTCGGAGTCGAGAAACCACAGGTATTCGCCCCCGGCCGCCTCCAGCAGCGTGTTGCGTGCCGCACTCAGGCCGCCGTTGCAGGCGCTTCTCAGCAGTTGCAGGCGACGGGGCCAGCGCTGGGCCAGCGCCTGCATCAGCGTCCAGCTGCCGTCGGTGGAGCAGTCGTCCAGCGCCAGCACCTGCACGCCATCGTCGCCTTCATCCAGTTGCGCAAGCACCGACTGCAGGCACTCCTGCAAGAAGGCCTGCGTGTTGTAGACCGGCACCAGAACGCTGAGCCAGGCCACGTCAGTCGCCCTGCTCCACGTGCCGCAGGGCCGCCCAGAGCACGGTGATGCTGAACACGAAGCAGATGATGCCGCTGTTGTGGTTGAAAAAGGGCTGGGACATGCCGAACACGATGTAGCTGACGGGCACCACGGTGCCCATCACGCGCAGCGCCAGCGCCTGCCGCCACGGCGGTGTGTCCTGCGCATGGCGGGCCATGCGCCCGCGCGTGGGCCAGAACAGGCACAGCACCCAGGCAAAAAGCGCCACTTGCAGCAGCACCCCGCCCACGCCGACCTTGGCCCAGGCGTCCAGCAGGTCGTTGTGTATCTGGGGGTAGCGCATGATTTCCGCGTCGTATTCACCCGCATCCACGCGGCGCTGCATCTCGTCCACAAAGCCGTGCGCGCCCCAGCCCAGCCACGGCTTTTGCGGAATCAGCTCCGCCGCCAGTTGGTATTGCGCCAGCCGCACGCCCAGCGATGTGTCGGCCTTGCCGCTGTGCAGATAGGCGCTGACTTCTTCTGCCGCCAGGTCAATGCGGTCCTTGAAGCGAGGCGTGAAGGCCAGCACCAGCGCCAGCGCCACCGCCAGCAGGGCCAGCGCCGCCAGCAAGCGCCCGAACAGCCGCAGGCGCAAACGCCACGCGATGAACAGCCACAAGGGAAACACCGCCGCCAGCGCCAGCCACCCGCCGCGCGATTGCGACAGCAGCGACGCAGCCAGCCCCAGCCCCACGGCCAGGCCCATCCATGCCCGCCACACGGGGCCACGCTGACGCCAGAACACCACCAGCGGCACGGCTGTGAGGCAAGCCAGCAGCAAGGCCAGGTTGCCCCACTGGATGGCGTTGGTGTAGCCGGTGGCCCGCTCCATGCCCTGGCCCCAGAGCTGCCACACGGCCAGCAGGCCCACGCCCACACAGCCGATGGGCAAGCCCGCCTGGAACGCCTGCGGGCGCGGCGGGCAGGCCGTGACATACAGCAGGCACCACGCGCCCAGCAGCCATTTGAGGCCCTTGTCCCAGCGGCTCGCGCCCGTGTCCACGGTCAGAAAAAACCACATGCAGCCCATGGCCGAGAGCAAGAGCGCCAGGCCCAGCGTGGCCTTGTCAGGTGCGCGCCGCAGCCACACGGGCGCAAAGCACAGCGACCCCAGCAGCATCAGCACGGCGGCGTAGGAATAGCCCGAAGGCAGCCACAGCGCCAGCGCAGGCAGCAGGAAGGCGGCAGCGGTGTTGGTCCGGCCCGCCAGCGTGGCCATGTCAGGGCGTTGCATGCGTGCCTGCCATCATCAGCGCATGGTAGCGCTGCCACATCAACGCTCGCCCGTGCGCAGCCAGCGCCTGCCTGCGCGCGGCGCTGGCCAGGCGCTCGGCCAGCGCGTCGTCTTGCAGCAGGCCTTGCAGCGCGTCGGCCAGCGCCTGCGGGTCTTCGGGGGGCACGAGCAGGCCGGTGTGGCCGTGGGCCAGCACTTCGCGCACGCCCACCACGTCGCTGCCGATGCAGGCACAGCCCGCGGCCATGGCCTCGACCAGCGCCAGGGGCATGCCCTCCCAGCGGGTGGACAGCACGAAGAGGCGCACGGCCGTCAGACGTTCAGGCAGATCGGCCACGTTGCCCAGGAAATGCACTTGCGCTTGCACGCCCAGGCGTCTGGCACAGGCCTCGGCCTGGCGCTGCAAGCGCGCGCTGCCCGCGCCGGCCAGGTAGAGCCGGGGCGTCAGCCCGCGCGTGCGCAGCACGGCCAGCGCGCGCACCAGACTGAGCTGGTCTTTCTGCCGGGCAAAGCGCGAGGCCATGAGGATGGCCGGCTCGCGGCCTTGCCAGCGCGCGGGCAGCAGGCTTTCGGGAAAGCGCTCGATGGCAATGCCGTTGGGGATGGCGATGCAGCGCTCGGGCGGAAAGCCCCGCGCGACCAGGCTCTGGCGCACGCCTTCGGACACGCCGATGCTGGCCTGCGTGGCAGGTGCCAGCGCCAGCGACTGCGCCAGACGCCGGGGCGTGTAGCGCTCGCGCGTGTTGTGCTCCACATGGAAGATGCGCGGCACGCCTTCTGCCACGGCCGCCTGGCGGCCCCAGATGTGGTCGCTGAAGCCGTGCGCGAACACCACGTCGGGCCGCCAGTCACGGATGATGCGGCGCAGCTCCCACACGGTGAGTGCGTGCAGCCAGTTGGAGACGACGCGCACCTGCAGGCCCTGCGCCCGCAGCGCCTGCACGCGCGCCATGCGGGTGCTGCGCTTGCGCCGCAGCACGAGCAGGGTCTGCATGCCGGGCATGCGCTGCGCGGCCTGACACAGATCAATGGCCACTTGCGTGGCGCCGGAGAAGCCCCCGGTGACGAAGTGCAGCACTTTCAGTGGTTCGGCCGGTGTCTGTGGTTGCATGTTTTCGGGCAGGCAGCGGCTGCGGCGACTGCCGTCCCTTCATCCGCTTGCGCGCTGCAGGCTTCAGTGGCCCGCAGACAGGGCTTCTCCGGCCCTGAGCCGGTACACCGTGCCGCAGTAGGGGCAGCGGGCTTCGCCGTGCGAGAGGCTGAGGAACACGCGCGGGTGGGTGTCCCACAGTTTCATGCCAGCCTTGGGGTTGGGGCAGTAGGTCTCGCCGGTGGGGGACAAGTCCTTGGCCTGCAGCTCGACGGCCGCTGCTTCCGTGCTCATGACGGGGTTCTCCTGGCGATGGGTGGGAATGAAGTGAGCGGAGCGGGCGCGCGCGCTCACACCGGGGTGAGCCAGTGGGCGTACTTGGGGTTGCGGCCATGCACGATGTCGAAGAAGGCGGTTTGCACTTTTTCGGTGATGGGGCCGCGCTGGCCTGCGCCGATCTGCACGCGGTCAAGCTCGCGGATGGGGGTGACTTCGGCGGCGGTGCCGGTGAAGAACATTTCGTCGGCGATCAGGCATTCGTCGCGGGTGATGCGCTTTTGCACCAGCTCCAGCCCCAGGTCCTTGGCGATGTGCAGCACGGTGTTGCGGGTGATGCCGTTGAGCGCGCCAGCGGACAGGTCGGGCGTGTAGATGACGCCGTCTTTCACCAGAAACACGTTTTCGCCAGCGCCTTCGCTGACGAAGCCGCTGGCGTCGAGCAGCAGGGCTTCGTCGTAGCCGTCGTCCAGCGCTTCCATGTTGGCGAGGATGGAGTTGGTGTAGTTGCTCACGGCCTTGGCCTGCGTCATGGTGATGTTGACGTGGTGGCGGGTGTAGCTGCTGGTCTTGATGCGGATGCCGCGCTTCATGCCCTCTTCGCCCAGATAGGCGCCCCAGGCCCAGGCGGCGACCATGACATGGATGGTGTTGGCCTTGGGCGAGACGCCGAGCTTTTCGGAGCCGACCCACACGAGCGGGCGCAGGTAGCAGCTTTCGAGCTGGTTGGCGCGCACGACTTCCTTTTGCGCTTCGTCGATCTGCTCGTGCGTGAAGGGCATTTTCATGCGCAGGATCTTGGCGCTGTTGAACAGGCGCTGCGTGTGCTCTTGCAGGCGGAAGATGGCGGTGCCGCCTTCGCCCTTGTAGGCGCGCACGCCTTCGAACGCGCCGCAGCCGTAGTGCAGGGTGTGGGTGAGCACGTGGACTTTGGCGTCGCGCCAGTCGACGAGCTGGCCGTCCATCCAGATTTTGCCGTCGCGGTCTGACAGGGCGGGGGTGGGCGTGGTCATGCGGGTCTCCTCTGGTGGGGCTTGGTTTGTGGGGGCCGGGGCGGGCGTTGATTCTAAGCGGGCGGGCCTTCGGCAGAGGTGTTTGCAGCGGTGTCTTCGGGCGGGCGCACGAGCCGCCAGCGCACGAGGCGGCCACGTTCGAACTCGGCGGTGACGTGGGATGCGCCGGGGTCTTGCCAGCGCAGGATTTCGGGCTCGGCCCCGTCGGGTGAGAGGCGCTGGCCCATGGCGCGGGTAAGCGCCATGACGTGCAGCAGCGGCTGGCCGGCCTTCAGGCGGGCGTTGAGCATGACGGCGCTGTCGACGTGGCCGATGGGGCGGTCAGCCGCGCGCCGGGCCACCATGACGATGCGGGTGTAACTGAGCAGCGCCCAGAGCACCAGCCCGCTGACGAGCAGCGCCACGCCCGCCCAGCCACCGGCGCGCCAGGCGAGCGCGCCCAGGGCAACGGCGGCGGTGAGGGTGAGCAGGGGTTTCAGGGACATGGTGGGTGTATTGAAAACATCCGAACTTCCAAGCAGCCGGACAGCCGGACGCAGAGGACGCAGAGG
>JAUNTQ010000105.1 GCA_030538605.1 Pseudomonadota bacterium | reverse complement strand
AGCTCCATGCGCACGCTGAGCTGGTTTTGCTGCGTCTGGCTGATGCGCCCGCGCATGCCGTCTACCCTGGCGGTGGTGCCCAGCAGCGTCTGCACGTGGTGGCCCACCTCGTGCGCGATGACGTAGGCGCGCGCAAACTCGCCTGGTGCGCCCAGCTGGCGGCTGAGGGTGTCGAAGAAGTCCATGTCCAGGTACACGGTCTGGTCGCCAGGGCAATAGAACGGGCCCATCGCGCTCTGGCCCGTGCCGCAGGCGGTGGGCGTGGCGCCGCGAAACAGCACCAGGCGTGGCTCGCGGTATTGCGCGCCACCGGCGCGGAAGGTTTCGTTCCACACGTCTTCGGTCGACGCCAGCACCGTGCGCACGAAGGCCGATCCCTGGTCGTTGGCCGGCGGCTGCCCGGCGGGCTGCTGCTGCACCACGGCGGGCGAGCCGCCGCCCGAAAGCACGCCGATGGTGGTCAGCGGGTTGATGCCGAACACGCCCCACGCCACCAGCGCAATGACGATGGTGCCAATGCCGATGCTGCGCCCGCCGATGCCAAAACCGCCCCGCCCGCCGCCGCTGGCGCGGCGGTCTTCCACGTTGCTTGACTGCCGGTTGCCTTCCCATCTCATGGTGCTTGCTCCTGAACACGGTGGTGCGCACGCGCGCTGAACTGGTCGGCAATGGTAGCCGCAGCCCGCCCATGCGCCAGAATGCCCCGAATGAACATCCTGCTCGACCCCACCCAAACCGCCGCGCGCCTGCCCTGGACGCCGCTGGTCGATGAAATCGAAGCCCTGCTGCAAGACCCCACGGTGCAGGTGCCCGCGCGCATCGTGCTGCCCACCGCTGGCGGCGCTTTCCTGTTTGCCATGCCCGGCAGCGACGCGCGCACCGCCATGACCAAGCTCATCACCTACACGCCCGCCAACGTCGGCACCGCCACGCCCACCATTCAGGGCGACGTGGCCGTGTTCGACGTCGCCAGCGGCGTGCGCCGCCTGATTCTGGACGGCCCCACCGTGACGGGCCGTCGCACCGCCGCCGTCTCGGCGCTGGCCGCGCGCTGGCTGGCACCGAACGTGAACGGGCCGATGCTCATCGTCGGCGCGGGCGTGCAGGGCCAGGCGCATATGGAAGTGTTTGCCGCCGCGCTGGGCGTGAAGCACTTTCGCATCGCCTCGCGCCGCCGCGCCAGTGCCGAGGCGCTGGTCGATCACGCGCAGGCACTGGGCTTGCAAGCCGAGGTGGTGGAGGATGCCGACGCCGCGCTGGCAGACTGCCCGCTGGCCGCCACCTGCACGCCCGCCAGCGAAGTGGTGCTGCGCGGCAAGCCGCGCGCCGACGCCTTCATCGCCGCCGTGGGCGCGTTCACGCCGCAAATGGTGGAGCTGGACGCCGAGCTGTGCCGACACCTGGCCGCGCAAGGCCGCATCGTGGTGGATTCGCGCGACGCGGGCCACGAAGCGGGCGACTTGCTGCAAGCCGGGCTGGACGTGGACGCCATGCCCTCGTTGGCCGACGTGGTGCGCGCCCGGCAAAAAGCCCGCGCAAATAAAGGGACAGAGAGCGGGACAGAGGGCGGGCCGGTGCTGTTCAAGAGCTGCGGCTGGGCCGGGTGGGACCTGGCGGCGGCGCGGCTGACGATGAAATAAAAAAAGGAGCTTCTTGCGCACGTTTTATAACGTTTTTAGATATAAAACTATCTGAAAATAAGGTATATCATGCGCAAGAAGCTATGTTTTTATTCGTTTGGGTGGGTGTTTGCACCCACATGAATGCTGCGGGCCATGTCAGCCGCGTGGGTGCAAGCACCCACCCTACAAAGCCTTTGAGCTATCTTTTTCAAGTCTTGGGCAACGTCACACCCACCTGCCCCTGGTACTTGCCGCCGCGGTCCTTGTACGAGGTCTCGCACACCTCGTCGCTCTCGAAGAACAGCACCTGCGCGCAGCCTTCGCCCGCGTAGATCTTGGCGGGCAGGGGGGTGGTGTTGCTGAACTCCAGCGTCACGTAGCCCTCCCACTCGGGCTCGAAAGGGGTGACGTTGACGATGATGCCGCAGCGCGCATACGTGCTTTTGCCCAGGCAGATGGTGAGCACGCTGCGCGGGATGCGGAAGTATTCCACCGTGCGCGCCAGCGCAAAGCTGTTGGGCGGGATGATGCACACCTCGCCCGTGAAATCGACAAAGCTCTTTTCGTCGAAGTTCTTCGGGTCGACCACCGTGCTGTGGATGTTGGTGAAAATCTTGAATTCGGGCGCGCAGCGGATGTCGTAGCCGTAGCTTGATGTGCCGTAGCTGACGATCTTGCGGCCATCCACCTCGCGCACCTGGCCGGGCTCATACGGCTCGATCATGCCGTGCTGCTCGGCCATGCGGCGGATCCATTTGTCGCTCTTGATGCTCATCGGCCTGACTCTTGCGGGGGAAGGTGGGGCGATTCTAGTGGGGCGGAAAGCTCCCGGTTCGATAGCATCGAGCGACGACGCCAGAGCGATGGCCGCAGGGGCTGCTGTCGTGTTCCCCGCTGCATACGTGCTCAGTCCACGCTGATGTTCGCGTCCTTGGCCATCTTGGCCCAGCGTTGCACCTCGGCTGCCGTGTGCTTGCCCAGCGCCTGCGGGGCGTAGTCGGCCTCGGGCAGCAGGCGAATCGCCTGCGCGCTCATTTTGTCGGTCCACTCCTTGTCGGTCAGTGCCTTCGTGTAGGCGTTGTGCAGGGTGGTCACCACGCTGGCAGGGGTGCCCTTTGGTGCATAAAGACCGTACCAGGTAGCAGCTTCGAAACCGGGCACGGCGCTGGCGATGGCAGGCACGCCTGCAATCTGTGGCATCGGCTGTGTCGATGTCACGCCCAGCGCCTTCACGCGGCCCGTGGCGCCCAGTTGCGGCAAGGCGGTGTTGGTCTGGTCGAACACCACTTCCACGGCACCGCCCATCAGGTCTGCCATGGCGGGCGAGACGCCGCGATAAGGCACCTGCTGCACCTGGATGCCTGCCCGGCTGGCAAACAGCGCTCCGATCAGGTGCGACGTGGAGCCGGTGCCCGCGTTGCCGAAATTGACCTTGCCAGGGTTGGCCTTGGCGTAGGCGATCAGGTCGCCAGCGTCAGCGTGGGGTGAGCTGCGCGCGGTGAGCATCACCATTGGCGTGTCGGGAAAGCGGAATACCGGCTCGAAGTCTTTCGCGGGGTCGTAGGCCATCTTCTTGTACAGCGCTGGTGCGGCAGCCATGTAGCCCAGGTGGCCAACGAGCAAGGTGTAGCCGTCGGGCCTGGCGCGTGCTGCCTTGGTGGCACCCAGCGTGCCGCCCGCGCCTGCGGCGTTGTCGATGACGATCGGCTGCCCGATCTGCTTGCTCACTTTTTCGGCGATGTCGCGCGCCATGGCGTCGGTGGGGCCACCTGGCGCAAACGGCACGATCCAGGTGATGCTGCGTGTGGGGTAGGTTTGCGCCAGGGCGCTGGCGGCGGCCAACAGGCTGGCAGCGGCGAGGGTGGTCTTGATGAAGGTTTTCATGGTGTCTCCTGCGGATGTGGGCGGCGGGCGAAAAAGGGATGCGGCTGAGAAAAGGGGCGCGCCGGTCATGCCTGCCGGGCCGACAGCGCCAGCGCCTGATCGACCATCTGCGGCGCAAGGCCGAGGTAGTTGGCGGGGTCGGTCAGGCGCTCAATGGCGGCACGGTCGAAGTGCGCGGTGACGGCGGGCAGCGCGGCCAGGGCTTCGGCCAGCGTGCCGCCACGTTCGTTGACGGTGCGGCAGGCGTCGTACACCACGTCGTGTGCCTGCTGGCGGCCGATGTGCGGGGCCATGCCCATCATCACGGCCTCGGCCACGATGAGGCCGCGCGTCAGCCCCAGGTTGTGCTTCATGCGCGCCTCGTCAACGATCAGGCCGCCCAGCGCAAACTTGGCCTGGTGCAGGGCACCGGCGGTGAGAATGAAGCTCTCGGGAATGGCGATCCACTCGGCGTGCCAGGGGCCGGTGGCGCGTTCGAAGTCCTGAACCATCGCGTCTACCATGAGCCCGGCGTGCTGCCGCACGGCTTTTGCGGCAGCCAGCATCAGCTCGCTCGAAATGGGATTGCGCTTTTGCGGCATGGTGCTGCTGGCACCGCGCCCTTTCACGAATGGCTCGTAGACCTCGGCGAACTCCGTCGAGGCCATGACCATGATGTCGAGCGCAATCTTGCCGAGCGAACCCGTGACGAGTGCGAGCAGGTTCACGCTTTCCGCGAAGCCGTCGCGCGCCACCTGCCAGGTGGTGGCAGGCACGCCCAGGCTCAGCTCGTCGGCCATGGCGCGCTGCACCTCAAGTCCCTTGTCGCCGAGCGAGGCCAGCGTGCCCGCCGCGCCGGCGAACTGCACCACCGCCACGCGCGGACGCAGCTCGGCCAGGCGCTGCTGGTGGCGGTCGAACATGGCCAGCCAGATGGCGACCTTGTAGCCGAAGGTCACGGGCAGCGCCTGTTGCAGGTGCGTGCGCCCTGCCATTGGTGTGTCGCGGTGCTTGCGCGCCAGATCGGCAAGGATGCCGCGCAGCGCGCGGATGTCGGCGTCGATGCTGTCCAGCGCATCACGAACCTGGCAGGCCACTGCCGTGTCCATGATGTCCTGCGTAGTGGCGCCCCAATGGACGTAGCGTCCGGCTTCGCCGCACATCGCCACCAACTGGTGTACCAGCGGCAGGATGGGGTAGCCGACGATGTCGGTCTCCTCGCGCATGTGGTCGAAGTCGATGCGCTCGAGGCGCGACTCGCGAGCGATGACCTCTGCTGCATCGGGCGGTATGACACCACAGCGCGCTTCGGCGCGTGCCAGCGCGACCTCGGCGTCGATGTAGCGCTGGATCAGCGCCTGATCGGAAAACAGCGCGCGCATGGCCGCGGTGCCGAAAGCGTCGCGAAACAGAATCGAATCGACCACCGTGCTGGCGGCAGGGGGTGTACGGACGGTTTGGGGGGACATGGGGCCTCTCTTGCGTAAAATTTCGGATCGCCAATATGTCCGAACATTTAATCAAAGTCTATTATGTTCGGACATATTAACCATCAGGGTTTTCCCTTGTCCTGTTTCTCCGACCATGGCCTCCATCCGCTACACCCAACTGGCACACGAACTGGGCGAGGGCATTCGCACTGGCTTTTTTCCGGTGGGCAGCCTGCTGCCGACCGAGCTGGAACTGGCCGAGCAGCACGCCACCAGCCGCCACACCGTGCGCATGGCGCTGAACGAGTTGCAGGCGCTGGGCCTGGTGTCGCGGCGCAAGAACGTGGGCACGCGGGTGGAATCTGCAGCGCCGACCGGGGGCTACCGACAGGCGCTCGGTTCGGTGGAAGACCTGGCACAGTTCGGGGCCGAGCACGTGCGCACGGTGCAATCGGCGGGGGAGATCGTGGCCGACATTGCGCTGGCCAAGCGGCTGGGCTGCCCGGGCGGCACGCGCTGGCTGCACATTGCCACGCTGCGCCAGAGCCGCAACGCCGGCGGCGAGCCGATGGGCTGGACCGACCTGTACATCGATCCGGACTACAGCGACGTCGCCGATGCCGTGCGCGACGAACCCAGGGCACTGGTCAGCTCACTGATCGAGTCGCGCCACGGCCGCCACATCGCTCGCATCACGCAGGAGATCGAGCCGGTGGCGCTGCCGCCCGAGTTGGCCGCGCCGTTGTGCGCCGAAGCTGGCTCGCCTGCGCTGTGCATCGTGCGGCGCTATTACGATGCGCAGCGCGAGCCGTTTGAAATTACCGTCACCGTGCATCCCATGGGGCGCTTCACTTTCTCCATGGAGCTGACGCGCTCGCGCGCGTAGCCTTCCACCCGCAGCGTTTCGCCGTCACCTTTTCGACTTGTCGCCATGCGCCTGCATTCCTGCCTTCCTCCCCACACCGATCAGGCCGACGCCATTGCGCATGGCAAGGCGCTGCGCGCGCGGTGTTCGTTCGACGCGCAGGGCGCGCTGCTGCTGCCCGAGGGGCGCGATGTGCTGGCGCTGATTGACGCGGCGCACACCGGGCGGGTGCCTGAGCTGATTGGGGTGCGGGTTTCGCGCATGTTGCAGTCGGCGTTTGCGTTTTATCGGGCCACGGCCGATGTGATGACGGCCGATCTGGCGGCAGGGCCACGCACCGATGTGCGGCTGGTGATTGGAGGTGATGCGCATCTGTCGAACTTCGGCCTGTATGCCTCTGCCGAGCGGCGGCTGCTGTTCGATCTGAACGATTTCGACGAGTCGGGCTGGGGGCCGTGGGAATGGGACTTGAAGCGCCTGGCGGCCAGCGTCGTGCTGGTGCAGCGCAGCAAGGACGCGGGCGGCGGTGCCCAGCGCAAGGCGGCCGCAGCAGCGGTGAGCGCCTATCAGCAGATGCTGCGCACCTATCTGGCGCAGGCGGCGCTGGAGCGCTACTACGCATCGGTGGATGCGGCCTGGCTGCAGCAGGCCGAGGCCAGCGCGCAGCTTGACCGCTCGGTGCGCCGCGCCATGCGCAACACGGGTGCGCGCGTGCTGGGCCGCATCACCAGCACGCGCAAGGACGGCAGCCTGCGCATCGAGGAAGAGCCGCCCATCCTCGTGCGCCGCGCGCCCGAATTCGGCATGGAGCGCATGCGCACGCTGCTGGCCGCCTATATCGACACGCTGCGCGCCGACCGCGCCATGCTGATGTCGAAGTACCGGCTGGTGGACGTGGCGCGGCGCGTGGTGGGCGTGGGCTCGGTGGGCACGCGCTGCGGCATTGCGCTGCTGCAAGGCCCGGCGGGCGAGGCGCTGTTCATGCAGATCAAGCAGGCGCAGCCGTCTGTGCTGGCGCGCTACGGCCAGTTGGGCGACGTGACCTTGGCGCGCGCCAGCGCCGCGCCGCCGCAGGGCGCGCGCGTGGTGTCGAGCCAGCAGGTGTTGCAGGCGGCGTCTGACCCGCTGCTGGGCTGGAGCACCGATGCCGACACGGGCATCGACTACTACTGGCGGCAGTTTCGCGACATGAAGGGCGCGGTCGATCTGGACGCGCTGCCGCTGGATGAGGCCACGCGCTATGGCGAGCTGTGTGGCCGCCAGCTGGCGCGCGCCCATGTGCAAAGCCCCGACGCGGCGGTGGTGAGCGGCTACATCGGTTCGTCAGACGCACTGCCTGAAAACCTGGCGCGCTGGGCGGTGGCCTATGCCGATCAGGTGGAGAGCGATTTCGCCGTTTTTCAGCAGGCGGTGAAAGACGGGCGCTATCCGGTAACGGCGGAAGCGGCTTGACCTTCACCGGCTGGCAATCACCGTCTGCTCCACCACCCGGTCGTCGCCCAGCACGATGAGGCCGAACAGCAGCTCCGCCAGCGATGCGGCCTGCGCCGTGCGGCGCGCCAAAAGCGGCGTGGCGGCGGGGTTGAGCACCACGAAGTCGGCCTCGCTGCCGGGCTGCAGGTTGCCCACCACGCCTTGCAGATCCAGCGCGCGGGCTGCGCCTGCGGTGTGCAGCCACCACAGGTGTTCGGGCGACAGGCTGATGCCTGCCTTGGCGTGCTGGCCGGTGCTGGTGGCGCGCGCGGCGAAGTAGGCCGCGCGCATGGTCACGAAGGGCGAAAAGCTGGTGCCGCCGCCCACGTCGCTGGCCAGCGCGTGCGTGAAAGGCACGCGGCGCGCGGCGTCGAAGTCGAAAAAGCCGCTGCCCAGAAACAGGTTGCTGGTGGGGCACACGGCCGCTGCCGTGTGCGTGTCTTGCATCAGCTGGCGGTCGTCGTCGCCCAAGTGGATGCAGTGCGCGTACACCGCGCGTCGGCGCATGAGGCCGTGGTCGGCGTAGATGGCCAGGTATGAACGGGCGGCGGGAAACAGCGCGCGCGCCCAGGCGATTTCATCCACGTTTTCGGCCACGTGCGACTGGATCCACACGGCGGGGTGGCGCGCGGCCAGCTCGCCTGCGCCGCGCAGTTGCGCCTCGGTGGACGTGGGCGCAAAGCGCGGGGTGATGGCGTAGCCCAGGCGGTCCACGCCGTGCCATTGGCGGATGAGCGCTTCGGTGTCGATCAGGCTTTGCTCGGTGGCATCGCGCACGCCATCGGGCGAGTGGCGGTCTTGCAGCACCTTGCCGGTGATCAGCCGCAGGCCGCGCGCCTGCGCTTCAGAAAACAGCGCGTGGACGGAGGCGGGGTGCGAGGTGCCGAACGCCAGCGCCGTGGTCACGCCGTGGCGCGCCAGCTCGTCGCAAAAGAAGGCGGCCACTTCAGCGGCGTGCGCGGGGTCGGCAAACTGTGCCTCGTGCGGAAAGGTGTAGTCGTTCAGCCAAGGCAGCAGGCCGTCGGCGGGTGAGCCGATCACGTCCACCTGCGGGCAGTGGACGTGCGTGTCGATGAAGCCCGGCGCGAGGAGCCGCCCCGGCAGGTGCGTGACGGGCACCTGCGCCCACGCGGCGCGCAGGGCATGGTAGCTGCCCGCGGCCTGCACCCGACCCTGGGCGACGACCAGCAGGCCGTCGGTGTCGAACAGGGCGCGGCCATCGTCCGCGAAGCGCAAAAGAGAAGCTCGCCAAGCATGCATCGGCGCATTGTGCCCGGTCGGTCAATGGCGCTGGCCAGCGGCACGAGCTACGTTTTAAGTAGCTGTAAACGCAATGAACACGGGAGAATCAAAGGCGACGAGCTATGTCGTGCGACATAGCGCGCCGGGCGGCGAGTTGCTATGCTCGCGCGGTTTTTTTCACTTTCAGGCTTTCAGGCCGCCTCCGATCACCCGACATGAGCCCAGCAAACGCATGAGCAGCAACGTGCGCCAGAAGATGGTGGAAGGGGCATCGCAGGTGCTCGCGCGGCGGGGCTTGCATGCCACCGCGTTTTCCGAGGTGCTGGCCCTGACGGGCACCTCGCGCGGCTCGATCTACCACCACTTTCCAGGCGGCAAGGCCGAGCTGATCGAGGCCGTGCTGGACGACTACGGCGCGCGGCTGGACGACGAGCTGCAGGCCTTGCACGGCCAGCCGGCCGAGGCGGTGGTGCAGGGCGCCATCGACATCTGGCGCCAGCGCCTGCTGCGCGCCGATTGCGACGCCGGCTGCCCGGTGGCGGCGGTGACGGTGGCGGCCGATTCGAACCGGCTGGTGGAAGACTGCCGCCACGCCTTCGAGCAGTGGCAGGCCACGCTGGCGGCGGCGCTGAAGGCCGCAGGCGTGGACGGCGCGCAGGCGCAGGCTTTTGCCGCGCTGCTGGTGGCCGCCGTGCAGGGCGGCACCCTGCTGGCGCGGGCGCAGGGGCAGATCGCGCCCTTCGAGACGGTGGCCGGGCAGCTCGCGGCCCAGGCGGCGCGGCTGCGGGGCATATAGCCAATCTCATAAATAAGCCGACAAGCGTTATGGCTGCCCACTCCTTCCCCCGCTGGGGGAAGGCTGGGATGGGGGCTGACCACCGTTGATAAATCCACCGTGGTTGGC
>JAUNTQ010000104.1 GCA_030538605.1 Pseudomonadota bacterium | reverse complement strand
CTGCGCCACCACATCAGCCCCAACGGCTTTTACCGTGGCCGCCAGGTCATCAAGCCCAAGACCGAAGCCTGATCCGAGGCCTGGTTTTCCGGCCTGATGGCCTTCGGCCCGGCGCACCACGCAAGGGTGTATCCGGGGCAGGCCAGGGCGGGCGGCACGGGCCACCTGGCGTGGCGCTTTTCATCGGCTCGGCGCTACGTTTGCGTAGCTTCCGGGCCTTTGGTGTTTCTGGTTGCGGGTGCCGTGTTGCCCCTCCCGTGTCGGATGGCCGTGCCGTCATCGGCATTTGAGGGGTGATGCGACTCGGGTGGCAGCGTGTGGGGTTGAGCTTGCCGGGCACACTGTGACCCGGTTTTTTGTGCGGGGCTTACATGATTGTTCTGGCTGTTGACTGCATGGGTGGCGATGTCGGCCCCGATGTCACCTTGCCGGCGTGCCGCCGGTTTCTGGACAGCCATGCCGACGCCCGCGTACTGCTGGTGGGCCAGCCCCAGGCGCTGGCCGGTTTCAGCCATGCGCGCGCCCAGGTGGTGCCCGCCACCGAAGTCGTCACCATGGACGACGCGGTGGAAGTGGCCCTGCGGCGCAAGAAAGACTCCTCCATGCGGGTGGCGGTGCAGCAGGTCAAAAGCGGTGCGGCCCAGGCCGCCGTGTCGGCAGGCAACACCGGCGCGCTGATGGCCATCGCGCGCTATCTGCTCAAGACGCTGGACGGCATCGAGCGCCCCGCCATCGCCACCCAGATGCCCAACGCCACAGGCGGGGCCACCACCGTGCTTGACCTGGGTGCCAACGTCGACTGCACCGCCGAGCACCTGCTGCAATTTGCGGTGATGGGCTCGGCCCTGGTGTCCGTGCTCAAGGACGACGCCCACCCCACCGTGGGCCTGCTCAACATCGGCGAAGAAGCCATCAAGGGCAGCGACGAAATCAAGCGCGCGGGCGAGCTGCTGCGCGCCGCTGCCGCTTCGGGCGATCTGAACTTCGTCGGCAACGTCGAAGGCAACGACATCTTCAAGGGCACCGCCGACATCGTGGTGTGCGACGGTTTCGTGGGCAACGTGGCGCTGAAAACCAGCGAAGGGCTGGCGGCCATGATCGTGCAGTTCCTGCGCGAAGAGTTCAGCCGCGGGCCGCTGACCCGGCTGGCGGCCATCGTGGCCTACCCCGTGCTTACCGCGCTCAAAAAGCGCATGGACCACCGCCGCTACAACGGCGCTGCGCTGCTCGGCCTCAAGGGGCTGGTGTTCAAGAGCCACGGCTCGGCAGACGCGGTGGCCTTCGAGCAGGCGCTGACCCGCGCGTATGATGCGGCCCGCCATGAGCTGCTGGCGCGGGTGCAGGCCCGTATCGCCCACGCGGCCCCTTTGCTCGCGCCTTCCGCGCCCGCATCCTCCGCGCTGGCGGAGGCTGTCTGAAGGGGCTGGTCAGGCACTTGGCCTGGCGGCGTGTTTCTTCTCCTCACCCCCCCCCATTTCCCGATGAGCAAGCGCTACTCCCGCATCACCGGCACCGGCAGCCATTTGCCGCCGCGCCGCGTCACCAATGAATCGCTGGCCGCCGAGCTGGCGCAGCGCGGCATCGAAACCTCGGATGAATGGATCGTCGAGCGCACCGGCATCCGCGCCCGCCATTTCGCGGCACCCGATGTGCCCGCCAGCGAACTGGCCCTGCACGCCGCGCGCGCGGCCATGCAGGCTGCCGGAGCGGGGCCTGCCGACATCGACCTCATCATCGTCGCCACGTCCACGCCGGACATGGTGTTCCCCTCTACCGCGACCATCGTTCAGCACAAGCTGGCGCAATCTTTCGGCGCGCCAGGTGCGGCGCTGGCGGGCTGCCCCGCCTTCGACGTGCAGGCGGTGTGCAGCGGTTTCATCTATGCGCTTTCCGTGGCCGACGCCATGATTGCCAACGGCACTGCCCGGCGCGCGCTGGTGATCGGGGCCGAGGTGTTCAGCCGCATCCTCGATTTCAGTGACCGCACCACGTGCGTGCTGTTTGGCGACGGCGCCGGTGCCGTGGTGCTGGAGGCCAGCGACACGCCTGGCATCCTGGCCACCGATCTGCATGCCGACGGCCAGCATGTGGGCATCCTCTGCGTGCCCGGCCATGTGTCCGGCGGCCACGCGCTGGGTGATCCCCTGCTCAAGATGGACGGACAGGCCGTTTTCAAGCTCGCCGTGGGCGTGCTGGACAAGGCCGCGCGCACCGTGCTCGCCAAGGCGGGCAAAACCGCTGCCGACGTGGACTGGCTGGTGCCGCACCAGGCCAATATCCGCATCATGCAAAGCACGGCCCGCAAGCTGCAGCTGCCCATGGACAAAGTGGTGGTCACCGTGCGGGACCACGGCAACACCTCGGCTGCCTCCATTCCGCTGGCGCTGGACCACGGCGTGCGATCGGGGCAGGTCAAGCCCGGTCAGACCGTGCTGCTCGAAGGCGTGGGCGGTGGTTTTACCTGGGGTGCATTGCTATTTAATATGTAGCTGTTTACGTATGTATTACGTGCGATAACAGCTGTTTTTATATCCATCAAAAAGAGGCCGTCAGATGAAACCCGTTGCCTTCGTATTTCCCGGTCAGGGCTCGCAGTCGGTGGGCATGCTCGATGCCTGGGGTGAGCACCCGGCCGTGCGCGAGGTGGTGCAGGAGGCCTCCGAGGCGCTGGGCGAAGACCTGGGCGCGCTCATCCACAGTGGCCCCAAGGAGGCGCTGGGCCTGACCACCAACACCCAGCCCGTGATGCTGGTGGCGGGCGTGGCTGCGTGGCGCGCCTGGCAGAGCGAGGGCCTGCCGTTGCCGGCAGCCGTGGCCGGGCATTCGCTGGGTGAGTACTCGGCCCTGGTCGCCGCCGGTGCCCTCAGCCTGGCCCAGGCCGTGCCGCTGGTGCGCCTGCGCGCCGCCGCCATGCAGGAAGCCGTGCCCGTGGGTGCCGGTGCCATGGCCGCCATCCTGGGGCTGGAGGCAGACAAGGTGATTGCCGGCTGCGCCGAAGTGACCGCCGCCATGGGGCCAGGCGGCGTGGAAGTGGTCGAAGCGGTCAACTTCAACGACCCCGTGCAAACCGTGATTGCCGGCACCAAGGCCGCCGTGGAAAAAGCCTGCGAAACGCTCAAGGGCATGGGTGCCAAGCGCGCGCTGCCGCTGCCGGTGTCGGCCCCTTTCCATTCCAGCTTGATGAAGCCCGCCGCCGAACGCCTGAAAGCCGCGCTGACGCAGGTGGATATCACCGAGCCGCAGATTCCCGTGGTCAACAACATCGACGTGGCCATTGAAAGCGAGCCCGACCGCATCCGCGATGCGCTGTACCGGCAGGCCTTCGGCCCCGTGCGCTGGGTCGAATGCATCCAAAAGATCAAGGCCATGGGCCTGCACACGGTGGTCGAATGCGGCCCCGGCAAGGTGCTGGCGGGCATGACCCGGCGCATCGACGCCGAAATGACAGGCATGGCGATGCATGACCCGGCCACGCTGACCGAGGTGAAAGTGCTGATGGGTTGACGCAATGAACTCGTCAATGCACCGCCACGCGATATCGGGGTATGAGGCCAAAGTCTTGAGTGAGTTGGATAGAGCTGTTCGAGACGAAGTTGGCTACATGAGGCAAGCCAAGCGGCGTATGTGGAGCGCGCGTGGTTTGTTGTGGCTGATTTACGGAGCTTGCTTTTTTGCGGCACTGCGTTACTTTCCGGCGGACCGGTGGCTGGTTCTTGGGCTGGTGACTCTGGCAGCGGGTAGCGGCAGTGTGCTGGGAGGGGTTGCTCTTTTTTACGATAGCAGCGTGCGCCAATGGCCGGTGCTCTCTCGTTTTTTGAACCGCGAGGCGATCATGCGTGCTTCGGAAGAGACCACTTTGCAGGAGGGCAAGCATGTCTGAGGAAATTTTTACCAATCAAGTGGCCTTGGTTACCGGTGCCTCTCGCGGCATTGGCGCGGCCATCGCGCAGGCACTGGCCCAGCGCGGTCTGAAAGTGGTCGGCACGGCCACCACCGACGGCGGTGCCGACAACATCAGCGCTGCGCTGAAGGATTACCCCGGCTGCAAGGGCGTCAAGCTCGATGTCAACGACGCGCAGGCGGCCGACGCGCTGATCGACGCCATCGTGAAAGAGCAGGGCGCGCTGCACGTGCTGGTGAACAACGCAGGCATCACGCGCGACACGCTGGCCATGCGCCTGAAGGACGAGGACTGGGACGCCGTGCTCGACACCAACCTCAAGGCCGTGTTCCGCCTGAGTCGCGCCGTGATGCGGCCGATGATGAAGCAGCGCCATGGCCGCATCATCAACATCACCAGCGTGGTCGGTGCCTCGGGCAATCCCGGCCAGGCCAACTACGCCGCCGCCAAAGCCGGCGTGGCCGGCATGACGCGCGCGCTCGCGCGCGAGCTGGGCAGCCGCGGCATCACCGTCAACTGCGTCGCGCCGGGCTTCATTGCCACCGACATGACGGCCGCGCTGGGCGACGAGCAGCACAAGGCACTGGCGGCCCAGATTCCGCTGGGACGCCTGGGCCAGCCGGGCGACATTGCCCACGCCGTCGCTTATCTCGCCAGCCCCGAGGCGGGCTACGTGACGGGGCAGGAACTGCACGTCAACGGCGGCATGTTCATGGCCTGAGCGCCCCATTTTTCCGCCTGTGTCAGGCGCGCCGGAAAAGGCCCGTAAGCGCAGGTAAAATCCCCGTTTTTCATTACCCTCAGAGGGAACCCATGAGCGATATCGAAGCACGTGTCAAGAAAATCATCGCCGAGCAACTCGGCGTGGAAGAGTCTCAAGTCACCAACGAAAAGGCCTTCGTGGCCGACCTGGGTGCCGACTCGCTCGACACGGTGGAGCTGGTGATGGCGTTGGAAGACGAGTTCGGCATCGAGATCCCGGACGAGGACGCCGAAAAGATCACCACGGTGCAAGCCGCCATTGATTACGCTAACAGCAAGAAGGCCTGAGGCACACCGCTCGTGGCGGCACCAGGCAAGAGCCCGGCTGCCACGCCATGACGCGCGGGTCAGGTTTCACCCCTCGCGCACAGGCCATACAGGTGCAATGAGCATTGGAGCATGACAAGATGAGCAGCAATCGGCGCCGGGTCGTCGTCACAGGATTGGGATGCGTCAGCCCCGTGGGCAACACGGTGACTGAGAGCTGGGCCAGCCTGCTGGCCGGCCGCTCTGGCATCGACGTGGTCACGCGTTTCGACACCACCGGCTTCGCTTCCCGCATTGCGGGCGAGGTGCGCGGGCTCGACATTTCGCCGCACATCTCGGTGAAAGAAGCGCGCACCATGGACACCTTCATCCACTACGGCATCGTGGCCGCCGCCGAAGCGGTGGAAGATGCCGGCCTGCCCACGGGCGAGGCGCTGCAAGAGGAGGCCTCGCACCGCATCGGCTGCCTCATCGGCTCCGGCATCGGCGGCCTGCCGATGATCGAGGTCACCCATGGCGAATGGGCCGCGCGTGGTGCGCGCCGCATTTCCCCTTTCTTCGTGCCCGCCTCGCTGGTGAACATGGTGGCGGGCCATGTGTCGATCAAGTACGGCTTCAAGGGCCCCAACCTGGCCATCGTCACCGCCTGCACGTCGGGCCTGCACTGCATCGGCGAGGCTGGCCGCCTGATCGAGTACGGCGACGCCGACGTGATGATCGCCGGTGGCACGGAATCCACCGTGTCGCCGCTGGGCATCGGTGGTTTTGCCGCCATGCGCGCGCTGTCCACCCGCAACGACGATCCCCAGCGTGCCTCGCGCCCGTGGGACCGCGACCGCGATGGCTTCGTGCTTGGCGAAGGCGCCGGCATCGTGGTGCTGGAAGAGTACGAACACGCCAAAAAGCGTGGTGCCAAGATCTACGCCGAGCTGGCCGGTTTCGGCATGAGTGCCGATGCAGGCCACATGACAGCACCCAACATGGACGGCCCACGCCGCGCCATGGTGTCGGCGCTGCGCAATGCCGGCATCAACGCCGATCAGGTGGGCTACGTCAACGCGCACGGCACGTCCACCCCGCTGGGCGACGTGAACGAATCCAATGCCGTCAAGGCAGCGCTGGGTGAGCATGCCAAGTCGGTGGTGGTGAGCTCCACCAAATCGATGACGGGCCACCTGCTGGGCGGCGCTGGCGGCGTGGAGAGCGTGTTCACCATCCTGGCCGTGCGCGAGCAGAAGCTGCCACCTACCATCAACCTCGATAACGTCGATCCCGAGTGTGATCTGGACTACTGCGCCAACACCGCGCGCGATGCCAGTTTCGACTATGCGCTGAAGAACAACTTCGGTTTCGGCGGCACGAACGGCTCGCTTGTTTTCAAGCGCGTTTGAGCGCCCGCTCTGGCTCATGTCCGACCGCGCCGTCCATGACGGCGCGTTCGTGCGCTTGCCATCCTCGGCGAAAAGAGCCTTGAAAACGGCCCCGGCGGTGACCTATCCCGTAGGCCGATCTCGGCGTCTGGCGCTTTTGCTCGCCGCGCCTTGGGTGCTGGCGGCGCTGTGCTTGCTGTCGGTTCTCGTCTGGCCGTTTGCCAACGCGCCCACGGCGGTCGGTGCCTTGCTGGCGGTGCTGGTGCTGCTGTTGAACGGCTGGGCGTTGCGGCGCTTCTGGCGTGCCCAGGTGGTGCGGCAGCTGATCTGGGATGGCCAGGCCTGGCATCTGGATGCGCCGGTGGCGCAGGGCTCGGGTGAAATTTCCGTCCGTCTGGATGTGCAGCACTGCCTGCTGCTGCTTTACCGCGCACCCGGCGCGCGCCGCGGCACATGGCTTTGGGCCGACGCTGCCGCCTATCCGCAGCGCTGGCATTTGCTGCGCTGTGCGCTATATTCATCCGGCATCGGGCCGAACGCGCAAGAGCGTTTACGCACCGATGGCCTCATCGAACGCGCCTGACCGCAGGCGCGTCATTTTTTTCTCCTGACGTTTTTCGTGCCTGATACGCCTGCTGCACCTCCTGCCCCGACCGACAGTGATGCCTTGCTGGTCGAACGCGCGGCTGCGGGCGACCAGCGCGCATACGAGCTGCTCGTCATCAAGTACCAGCGCCGCATCGAGCGCCTGATCGCCCGCATGGTGCGCGATGTCGATCTGGTGCAGGACATTGCGCAGGAAACCTTCATCCGCGCCTGGCGCGCCCTGCACCAGTTCAGGGGCGATGCGCAGTTCTATACCTGGCTGTATCGCATCGCGGTGAACACCGCCAAGAAGTCGCTGATGGAGCTGAAGCGCGACCCGCTGGTGACCGAAGCTGCCCTGCGCTCCAGCGACGATGACGATGAAACTTCCCGCCGGGATAACGAACTAACGTCCGATTCCACGCCTGAAACCGAGTTGGCGGCACGCGAGATTGCCGCCGCCGTGAACGCGGCGATGGAGGCACTGCCCGAGGATCTGCGCCAGGCGGTCACGCTGCGCGAGATCGAGGGCTTGAGTTACGAAGAAATTGCGGAAGCCATGAATTGCCCCATTGGCACCGTGCGCTCGAGAATCTTCCGCGCGCGAGAAGCCATCTCGGCCAAGGTCAAGCCCTTGCTGAGCTACCAGACGGGCAAGCGTTGGTAGTGGCAGGCGGGATGTGTTGGGACAAAGGTGGTCGTCATGAATATGCAAATCGAAGCACAGTCGGATCGTGAACGGATTTCCGCCCTGATGGATGGGCGGCTGCAAGGCGCGGATACGGCATCTGCGCTGCAGGCGGCGGCCTCGGGCGAAGGCCGTGAGTGCTGGCACCTCTATCACCTGGTGGGCGATGTGCTTCGCTCCAATGACCTGGCTGGCTGCCGCCACGATCAGACCTTCATGCAGCGCCTGTCGGCCCAGCTGACTGCCGAGCCTGTTCGTGTGGCGACGCCGCTGGTCACCACCGACGCTGTGCCTGCCCTGCGGGACGTGGCGCGGCCCGCTGCCAACGACGGTGTGTTTCGCTGGAAGGTGGCGGCGGGCTTTGCCTCTTTCGCCGCCGTGGCGGCCATTGGCTGGGGCGTGCTGGGCGGCATCGGACCGCAGCAGGGCATGGGTGCGACACAACTGGCCGAGGGCGCGGCGGCGTCCGGGGCGGGCGCGCGCGTGGTGTCGCTGGCCGCGCCGGTGCCCGTAACGGCGGCGTCAGGTGCAGCGCCGGATGCCGTGGCCGTGATGCTGCGCGACCCGCAACTCGATGAGTTGCTGGCCGCCCACCGGCAGGCGGCTGGCGTATCTGCACTGGGCAATGCATCGGGCTTCCTGCGCAACGCCACTTTTGAAGGGTCAGGCCGTTGAGCACAGCTTGGGCGATGAACGGCAGCGGTCAGGCGACCGGGCGCTTCGGGCGGTGGTGCCGCCGCGCGGCCTTGGCATGGTTGGCGGGCGGGGCCATGGGCCTGGCCTGTGCGCAGGGCGTGGCGGTTTTCGGTGGTGGAGCCGCGCAGCGCGTCGGCCCGCCCGAGCGCAGCGTGGCCGAATGGCTGGTGCGCCTGCAGCAGGCGTCTCGCGTGCCGTCGTACATGGGCACTTTCGTGGTGTCCTCGTCTGCGGGTTCCATGTCCAGCGCGCGCATCTGGCATGTCTGCGAAGGGGATGTGCAGATCGAGAAGGTGGAGTCGCTCACCGGCACGCCTCGCTTCACCTACCGGCGCAATGAATCCGTGGTCACGTTTTGGCCGCAGTCGCGCACCGTGAAGGCCGACCAGCGCGAGTCCGGGGGCGGCTTTCCCAATCTGCTGGCCACTGGCGGCGAATTTGCCACGGCAGATTTCTACAGCGCGCGCGAAGTGGGGCAGGGCCGCGTGGCCGGTTTCGATGCCGATATCGTGATGCTCAACCCGGTGGACGATCTGCGTTTCGGCTACCGCATCTGGAGCGAGAAAGCGACCGGCCTGGTGGTGAAAACCCAGACGCTGGACGCCCGTGGCCGCGTGCTGGAGCAGGCCGCGTTTTCAGAGCTGCAACTGGACGTGCCCGTGCAGAGCGCCCAGCTGCTGCGCAAGATGGACAGCACCGACGGCTACCGCGTGCTGCGCAACGACCGCACGCGTACCACGCCCGCGACGGAAGGGTGGGTCATGAAGCGGCCCGTGGCTGGCTTTGCCTCACAAAACTGCTATCGCCGCCGCGCAGGCGCGGGGCCGGTGGTGCAATGGATTTTTTCCGACGGGCTGGCCACGGTGTCGCTCTTCATGGAGCCCTTCGATGCCGAGCGCCACCCTGATGAAGGCGAGGCCGCGCTTGGCGCCACCCACACGCTCACGCGGCGCGTGACGGATCGCTCGGGTGCCTGGTGGGTAACGGCGGTGGGCGAAGTGCCTGCGCAAACGCTGCGGGCCTTCGTTGATGGCCTGGAGCGCCGTCCCTGATTCCCGCTCTGGTGCATGGCACATCTGCCTTGATGCCTCTGATTGATAGGGCCTGCGCGCCGCTCAAGGCGCGGGGCATTGGTTTGACGCGAACGAAAGCGAGCATCCTGAAATGAAACGCCCTCGTTCAAGCCTCCACGGCGGTGACCTTGTAGCCGA
>JAUNTQ010000103.1 GCA_030538605.1 Pseudomonadota bacterium | reverse complement strand
CATGCTTCGCTGCGCACCCGCCCCACGCCCTGCGCTTCTCGGCACGGCCAGAGGGCTTCCCACGTCCGAAGTCCACACGGGCCATCGCTTCGCTCGGATAGAGGGTTGAGGTGGGCACACCGCCATCGCGCTGTGTTTGCCTTCATGGGCCGCACTTATCATGGGTCGCGTTTTTCCCTTGCACACCAACCGACGAGAGGGCTTGCCATGGCGCTGATGGGGTTCATCAAGAAGCAGTTCATCGACATCCTGCAATGGACGGAGGACAGCGAGGACACGCTGACCTGGCGCTTTCCGATGGCGGGCATGGAGATACAGAACGGTGCCACGCTGGTGGTGCGCGCGTCGCAGATGGCGGTGTTCGTCGACGAGGGCAAGGTGGCCGACGTGTTCGGCCCGGGCACCTACCAGCTCGCCACGCAGACGCTGCCGGTGCTCACCTACCTGAAAAACTGGGACAAGCTGTTTCAGTCGCCCTTCAAGAGCGATGTGTATTTCTTCAGCACGCGCCAGCAGCTCGACCAGAAGTGGGGCACGCCGCAGCCCATCACCGTGCGCGACCAGGCGTTCGGCGCCGTGCGCATCCGCGCCTTCGGCCACTACGCCTGGCGCATCGTCGATCCCACGCGCTTTCACACCGAAATCTCCGGCACGCGCGAGCGCTACACCGTGGCCGAGCTGGACGGCCAGCTGCGCGGGCTGATCACGCAGCACATCGCCACCGGCATCGCGCAAAGCCACGTCCCCTTTCTTGACCTGGCGGCCAACCAGCACCTGTTTGCCCAGGCGCTGGGGCAGGCGCTGGCCCCGGCGATGCAGGCCTATGGCCTGACGCTCGAAGCCATGACGGTGCAAAGCATCAGCCTGCCCGAGGAGCTGCAGAAAGTGCTCGACCAGAAGATCGGCATGGGCATGGTCGGCGATGACATGGCGCGCTTCATGCAATACCAGACCGCGCAGGCCATTCCCGCCATGGCCGCGGGCGGCGACGCGGGCGGCCTGGCCGGCGCGGGTTTGGGAATGGGTGCCGGCGTCGCGATGGGCCAGGTGCTGGCGCAGAACATGCACACGGCCCTGCAAGGCAGCGCGCCCGCTGCCGAGACCGTGCCCGCCGGCGAGGTGATCGCCACCATCGAAAAACTGGGCGATCTGCGGGCCAAGGGCATCCTCACCGACGAGGAGTTCAACGCCAAGAAGACCGAGCTGCTGAAAAAACTGGTGTGATGCAAAGCCTTGCGTCAGCTTATTCATGATAGCTTTTCGCGCATGTCAATAAACAATTTTATTTACAAATATATATAAAAGTGTTTTGCAACATGCGCAAGCAGCTCATATTTTTTATTCATCTGCTTGAAGCCATCCCCAGGCGCGCTTGCCCTCCCCCTCGCCGACGTGCGCCGCGCGTGCCGCGCAAAACGCCCCTGTCGCTCGGGGCCGCTACGATGGGCGGCCTCGCACTCCCTTCATCCACCCCCCGGAGGTTTTCCATGGCCTTGTTCGACACCCTGCAGCAAATCCTTGCCAACGCCACCAACCCCAACCCGCGCGATGTGGACCAGCTCTCGCGCGAAGCGCCCAAGGCCGAGCTGAGCCAGGGCGTGGCCGACGCCCTGCGCTCCGACCAGACCCCCGAGCTGGGCGACACGCTGGCCGCGCTGTTCGAGAACGCCTCGCCGCAAGACCGCGCCGACCTGCTCAACATGCTCACCGAGCGCTTCGGCCCCGGCGCGCTGGGCGGCGTGGCCGGTGGCGCGCTGGCCGGGCACGAGGGCGCGGGCACGCCGCAGGTGGACGTGGCCAAGGCCGACCAGCTCACCCCCACCCAGGTGCGCGACGTGACCACCGCCGCCGCCCAGGCCGAGCCGGGCCTCATGGACCGCATTGGCAACTTCTACGCCGAGCACCCCGATCTGGTCAAAACCCTGGGCGCAGGCGCGCTGATGGTCGCGCTGGCCCGCATGAAGCAGAACCTGACCCGCTGACCCGCCGCGCGCGGCCAAAGCGGATACAAAAAGCCACGCCGCGCACACGTTTTTTTACGCAATGCGCGCCGCGCCGGCGGAACTTCGCGGCGCGCTGCGCGCTCAGAAACCGCATGACCTTCATGCTGCCCCAGCCGACTGGCCTGCTCCAGGCCGATTGAAAACCTGAAACGCACTTCCTCCTCCCTCCCTCCTCCTCCTTCGTTTCAGGCCGCTTCGGCAGCTTTTTTATTCCGAACAACGCCGCCTGGGGCCCGCAGCCCCGGCGGCGTTTTTCATGCAGCCGCCCGCACCGCCTCCAATGGCCACCCAAGTTCACACCAGCCATGCCCTTGCCATGTCGGCGCACTACCATCCGCGCCATGAAAGCTGATGTGAAGCAAGGCGCGCGCTGGCCGCGCTGGGTGTGGGCGCTGCTGCTGGTGGCCGCGTTGGCCGCGGGTGTCTATTTCTGGCGGGCGGCCGCAGCGGACGCCGCCCCCGCCTGGGCCACGGCCCCCGTGCAGCGCATGGACCTGGAAGACACGGTGCTGGCGACGGGCACCATCCGCGCGGCGCGCATGGTCAGCGTGGGCGCGCAGGCCACGGGGCAGGTGAAGGCGCTGCACGTGAAGGTGGGCGACAAGGTGCAGGCCGGGCAGCTGATCGCCGAGATCGACGCCACCACGCAGCAGAACGCGCTGCGCGACGACCAGGCGGCGGTGGAGTCGCTGAAAGCCCAGCGCGCGGCGCGCCAGGCGGCGCTGACGCATGCCGAGCTGGCGCTGGCCCGCCAGCAGCAGATGATGGCGCGCGAGGCCACGTCCAAGGCCGAGCTGCAGGCCGCGCAGAACCAGCTGGCCGCCGCGCAGGCCGACCTGAAGGCCAACGCCATGCAGTTGCAGCAGGCCACCATCAAGGTGGAGACGGCGCGCGCCAACCTGGGCTATACGCGCATTGCCGCGCCCATGGCGGGCACCGTGGTGGCGGTGGTCACGGAAGAAGGCCAGACGGTGAACGCGGCCATGTCCACGCCCACCATCATCAAGCTGGCGCAGCTCGATCCGGTGCTGATCGAGGCGCAGATCTCCGAGGCCGACGTGGCGCGCGTCAAGCCCGGCATGGCGGCGTGGTTCACGCTGCTGGGCGCGCCCGACGAGCGCCACCCGACCACGCTGCAATCCATCGACCTGGTGCCGCCCGATCAGGCGCGCGGCGCCGAGACCACGACGACCGCCACGGGCACGGCGTCGCAAGGCGCCATCTACTACAACGGCGTGCTGCCCGCGCCCAACCCCGACGGGCTGCTGCGCGTGTCGATGACGGCGCAGGTCTTCATCGTGGCGGCCAGCGCGCCCGGCGCGCTCACCGTGCCCGCCGCCGCCCTGGGCGCGCGCGACGCCGAAGGCCGCTACGCCGTGCGCGTGCTGGTGGGCGAGGGCCAGGCCGAGCGCGTGGACGAACGCGCCGTGCGCGTGGGGCTGAACAACCGCGTCCACGCGCAGGTGCTCGATGGCCTGGCCGAAGGCGAGCGCGTGATCACCGGCAGCGCCGCCGATGCCGCCGCAGCCCAGGCCGCCAGCGCGCCGGGCGACGGCGCATGAGCACGGCGGCAGGGCACGCCGCGCCGCTGATGGCGCTGCGCGGCGTCACGCGCGAGTTTCCGGCCGGCGACGGCGTGGTGGCGGTGCTGAAAGACATCGACCTGGACATCCACGCGGGCGAGATGGTGGCCATCATCGGCCCCTCGGGTTCGGGCAAATCGACGCTGATGAACCTCATCGGCTGCCTGGACCAGCCCACGCGCGGCAGCTTTCGCGTACTGGGCTGCGAAACGCGCGAGATGGCGCCCGACGAGCTGGCCCGCCTGCGGCGCGAGCACTTCGGCTTCGTCTTTCAGCGCTATCAGTTGCTGAGCGGCCTGTCGGCACGCGGCAACGTGGAGATGCCCGCCATCTACGCCGGCATGCCGGGCGCGGCGCGGCATGCGCGCGCGGCGGCGCTGCTGGGCCGGCTGGGCTTGCAAGCGCGCATGCACCACAAGCCGGGGCAGCTCTCGGGCGGGCAGCAGCAGCGCGTGTCGATTGCGCGGGCGCTGATGAACGGCGGCCACGTGGTGCTGGCCGACGAACCCACCGGCGCGCTCGACACCGCCACCGGCGCGCAGGTGATGGAAATCCTCAAGGAGTTGAACCAGGCCGGCCACACCATCATCCTGGTCACGCACGACCCCAAGGTGGCCGCGCACGCGCGCCGGGTCATCGAGATCGAGGACGGGCGCATCACGCGCGACGGGGCCGCTGACGGCAGCGACGCGCAAAGCCCCTTCCCCCTCTGGGGGAAGGCCGGGATGGGGGCCACCCACGCCCCCACCGACGCGCCACCTTCCAGCACCCCGCCTGCCCACACCCCACCTGCCGAAGACCCGGCGCGGCCCCCACCCCAGCCTTCCCCCAGCGGGGGAGGGAGCCAGACAGCCGCACCCACCCACCCCACCCTCGCCTGGTTCACCCGCCTGCAGGAAGCCACCCGCATGGCCCTGCACGCGATGACGGCGCACCGCATGCGTACGCTGCTGACCATGCTGGGCATCGTCATCGGCATCGTCTCGGTGGTGCTGGTCAATGCGCTGGGCGAGGGGTCGAAGCGGCAGATCCTGGCCGACATCAGCGCCATGGGCACCAACACCATCGACATCTTTCCCGGCACCGGCTTTGGCGACCGCCGCGCCGACGCCGTGCGCACCCTGCGCGCCGCCGACGCGCAGGCGCTGGCGCAGCTGCCCTTCGTGCGCAGCGTCACCCCGCAGGTGCAGACGCAGGCCACCGCGCGGCGCGGCAACGTCGAAAAAAGCGCCACCGTGCAAGGCGTGGGCGAGCAGTATTTCGACGTGCGGGGCGAACGCATCGTGCAGGGCGTGCGCTTTGACGACGAGGCCGTGCGCCGCCTGGCGCTGGACGCGGTGATCGACGCCAACGCGCGCCGCGCGCTGTTCGGCCCGCACGACGACCCGCTGGGCCAGATCGTGCTGCTGGGCAAGCTGCCCGTGCGCGTGATCGGCGTGGCCGCCGAGCGCAAGAGCATGTTCGGCCCCAGCGAAGGCATCAACGTGTGGCTGCCCTACACCACCGTCATGGGCCGCCTGACCGGCAGCCAGACGCTGCAAAGCATCACCGTGCGCGTGCAGGACGGCGCGTCCATGCCGCAGGCCGATGCCGACATCACCGCCCTGCTCACGCAGCGCCACGGCACCAGGGACTTCTTCACCCACAACAGCGACAGCGTGCGCGCCACGGTCGAGCGCACCACCTTCGTGCTGCAACTGTTCATCTCGTCGATCGCCGTCATCGCGCTGGTGGTGGGCGGCATCGGCGTGATGAACATCATGCTGGTCAGCGTGACCGAGCGCACACCCGAGATCGGCATCCGCATGGCCGTGGGCGCGCGCCGCAGCGACATCCTTCAGCAGTTCCTCATCGAAGCCGTGTTCGTCTGCCTGCTGGGCGGCCTGCTGGGCATTGCGCTGGCGCTGGGGCTGGGTGCGCTGATCCAGCTCTTCGTCAAGCAGTTTCAGCTGGTGTTCTCGGCCGGCGCCATCACGCTGGCGGTGGCCTGCTCCACCCTCATCGGGCTGGGCTTTGGCTTCTGGCCGGCGCGCAACGCGGCGCGGCTCAACCCGGTGGAGGCACTGGCAAGGCAATGACGATCACTTCAAAAAAAAGATCTGCTTGCGCACGTAATAAGTCGTTTTCAAGTATGAAATCATATGAAAACAATGTATACCGTGCGCAAGCAGCTATTAAATTGAAACTGACGACGCTGACGGCCGCGGCGCTGCTCACCGCCTGCGCGCACCGCCCCGTGCCCGCACCCGCGCCGCCCGCGCTGCCCGCCGCATGGCTGCACGCCGCCACCCAGGCACCGGCCGACGCAGCAACAGAAGACGCTCCCGCCTGGTGGCGCGCCTATCGCGAAAGCGCCCTCGACGCCGCCGTCGCCCACGCGCTGGCCCACCAGGGCGACGTGGCCGCCGCCCTGCTCAAGCTGCGCAACGCCGACCTGCGCGCCGAAGCCGCCGGCGCCGCGCTGCGCCCCGTGCCCAGCGGCAGCCTCAGTGCCAACGCCAGCCGCCCCTTGAGCGGCAACGCCCAGCGCACCACGCGCGGCGTTGGCACCGCGTTCGGCACCGCGTGGGAGATCGACCTGTGGGGCCGCCTGGCCGCCCAGGCCGACATGGCGCTGTGGGAGCGCGACGCCACCGCGCTCGACGCCGACGCCACCGCCGCAGCTCTCGCCGCCAGCGTGGTGCGCCAGTACTGGCAGCTCGGCGCGCTGGGCCAGCGCCTGGCCGTGGGCGCGCAAAGCCTGACCTACGCGCGCCGCACGCGCGACCTCACCCAGACGCAATACGACGCCGGCGCCGTCTCCGGCCTCGATCTGGCGCAGGCCCGCCAGTCGGTGCAGCAACAGGAGCTGGCCCTGCTCACCCTGCGCCAGCAGCACACCGAAATGCACCACGCCCTGGCCCTGCTGCTGGGCCTGCTGCCGGGCGACGTGCCCGCCGCCTGGCTGCCCGAGCAACTGCCCCCTGGTGCCGCCGAACGCGCCCGCGTGCGCCCCGGCCTGCCCGCCGACCTGCTCGCGCGCCGGCCCGACGTGCGCGCCGCCGAAACCCGCCTGCGCGCCAGCCTTGCCAACATCGACGCGCAGCGCCTGACCTTCTACCCCGCCCTCAGCCTCACCGGCAGCCTGGGCACCAGCAGCACCTCGCTCGTCAACATCCTCAGCAACCCCGTGGCCGCACTGGGCGCGGGCCTGACGCTGCCTTTCTTGAACCTGGGCGAGCTGCGCCGCAACCCGCAGATCGCGCAGAACGACTACGAACAAGCCGTCATCGGCTTTCGCCAAAGCCTGCTGCGCGCGCTGGGCGAGGTGGAAAACGCCTTGTCCTCCCTCACCACGCTGCGCGAAACCGCCCAACGCCAGGCCGCGCTGGTGGCCGAAGCCCGCCGCATCGACGCGCTGACCGAAGTGCGCTTTCGCGCCGGCGCCATCGCCCTGCGCGAATGGCTCATCACCCAGGAAAGCCGCCGCCAGGCCGAGCTGGCACAGGTCGACGCCGAGCTGAACCTGCTGCTGGCCCAAGCCCAGCTGCACCAGGCGCTGGGCACGGCCACGGGTTTGGCAATGGCCGCACCGCCGTAGGTGGGTGCTTGCACCCACCGGCTCCGTCCGCAAGGCAAGGGCTGCGCAGCAAGCCCTTTCCAAAGGTCGCGGAGCAGACCATGCCAAGCCGCCCGAGCCGGGGTTTCCCCGGCGACCAGCGGCGTCCCCCTGGGGGGGGAAGACGCCGAAGGCGGCTCAGGGGGGGCTTATGTTGGCACCGTCTCGACAAAGCTCGCGCGCGGCATCAGCTTCTCATCCAGCAGCCGCGCCAGATTCGCGTGCCGCTCGCGCCAGGGCAAGTCAGGGAAACGAAAGTCCAGATAGCCCAGCGCGCAGCCCACGGCAATGTCGGCCAGCGTCAGCTGCACGCCCGCAGAGCACCAGGGCTTGTCGCCCAGGCCGTGGCCCATGGCGGCCAGCGCGTCGTCCACCTTCTGCATGTGCCGCGCCACCCAGGCGGCGCTGCGCTCGCCCTCGGCGCGGCCGGGCCAGGTGCTTTCCATGCGGGCGGCGATGGCTGCGTCCATCACGCCATCGGCCAGCGCCTCCCAGGTCTTGACCTCCAGCCGCTCGCGGCCCGAAGCGGGAATGAGCTTGCCCACGGGCGAGAGCGTGTCCAGGTATTCGACGATCACGCGCGAGTCGAACACCGCCTCCTGCCCGTCCATCACCAGGCACGGCACCTTGCCCAGCGGGTTGGTGGCGCTGATTTGCGTGCCTTCAGCCCACACGTCTTCCAGCAGCAGCTTGTAGTCAAGCTTTTTTTCGGCCAGCACCACGCGCACCTTGCGCACGTAAGGGCTGGTGAGAGAACCGATCAAGCGCATGGACATGGGGGTACATCAAGAGGCCGACAGCGGCGAAGCGCGGCCATTCTAGGCTCCTACAATTCGCCGCCATGAACCTCAGCCCCTTGACCGCCATTTCCCCGCTGGACGGCCGCTACGCCGCCAAGCTCGCTGCCCTGCGCCCCCTCATGAGCGAATTCGGCTACATGCAGCGCCGTGTGCAGGTGGAGCTGGCCTGGTTCATCGCCTTGTCCGACGCGGGCTTGGCCGAGTTCAAGCCCTTGAGCGGCGACGCGCGCGCCTACCTCGCCAAGCTGCTGCAAGACTTCTCCGAAACCGACGCGCAAGCCATCAAGGACTTCGAAAAAACCACCAACCACGACGTGAAAGCGGTCGAATACTGGATCAAGTCCCGGTTCGAAGGCCACCCCGAGCTGCTGGCCGCCGCCGAGTTCGTGCACTTTGCCTGCACCAGCGAAGACATCAACAACACCAGCCACGCCCTGCAATTGAAAGCCGGGCGCGCCGTGCTGCTGCAAGGGCTGGACGCCGTCATCACCCGTCTGCGCGAGCTGGCGCACGCACACGCCGCCGTGCCCATGCTCAGCCGCACCCACGGCCAGACGGCCAGCCCCACCACCGTGGGCAAGGAGATCGGCAACGTGGTCGTGCGCCTGCAAGCCGCGCGCGAGAAGATCGCCCAGGTCAGGCTGCTGGCCAAGATGAACGGCGCGGTGGGCAACTACAACGCGCACCTGTCCGCCTGGCCCGATGTCGACTGGGAGGCCTTCAGCCGCCGCGTGGTCGAAGCGCCCGCCGCCAGCGAGCCGGGCTTTGACGCCGCCAAGCCCGGCCTGGGCCTGACGTTTCAGCCCTACAGCATCCAGATCGAGCCGCACGACTACATGGCCGAGCTGTTCGACGCGGTGGCGCGCGCGGGCACCATCTGCATCGACCTGAGCCGCGACGTGTGGGGCTACATCAGCCTGGGCTATTTCAAGCAGAAGACCAAGGCGGGCGAAATCGGCTCGTCCACCATGCCGCACAAGGTCAACCCCATCGACTTCGAGAACGCCGAAGGCAACCTGGGCCTGGCGGGCGCCGTGCTGCGCCACCTGAGCGAAAAACTGCCCATCAGCCGCTGGCAGCGCGACCTCACCGACAGCACCGTGCTGCGCAACATGGGCGTGGCGCTGGGCTACGCCGTGCTGGCGCACCAGTCGCTGCTGACCGGCCTGAACAAGCTGGAGCTGAACGAGCAAGCACTGGCCGACGACCTGGACGCCGCCTGGGAAGTGCTGGCCGAACCCATCCAGACCGTGATGCGCCGCTTTGGCGTGCCCGGCGCTTATGAAAAGCTGAAAGACGCCACACGTGGTCAGGCCGTCACGCGCGAAGCGCTGCATGCACTGATCGCGGCGCTCGACATCCCCCAGCCCGAAAAAGCCCGCCTGCTCGCGCTCACCCCCGCCACCTACGTCGGCCAGGCCGAGGCGCTGGCGCGCCGCGTGTGAGGCTTTACAGCTTGCAGGGTGGGTGCTTGCACCCACGCGGTGATGCGGCCCGCAGTGTTCACGTGGGTGCAAGCACCCACCCTACGCAGACGCAAACACCACGAGAAACCGCATGGCCCTGAAATCCACCATCTTCAAGGCCGAGCTGTCGATCGCCGACATCGACCACGGCTACTACGCCGACTTGCCGCTCACCCTGGCGCGCCACCCCAGCGAGACCGACGAACGCATGATGCTGCGCCTGGCCGCGCTGGCGCTCAACGCCCACCAGGTGCAGGAGCTGTGCGGCGGCGATGCGCGCATCGGCTTTGGCGCGGGCCTGTCCAGCCCCGACGAACCCGACGTGCAGCTGGTCGACTTCACCGGCCGCA
>JAUNTQ010000102.1 GCA_030538605.1 Pseudomonadota bacterium | reverse complement strand
CGGTATGGGCAAGAGCAGCAACGCCGCCACGGGCGGCGAGGGCGGTGCGGACACCAGTATTTGAAGCGTGACGCGACACTAGTTGAACAAGCGCCGCGCCTGCGGCGAGCCAGCCGAGAGGTCGTGCGCGTCGAGGGTGTCGTACAGGCGCTCCAGGTCGGTGCCGATGGTGTCGATCATCTCGCGCTTGAGGGGCTGGCCGACGTCGTCGGTGATGACGCCATCCATCGCCCTGGCGAGGGCGAAGGTGGCTTCGCGCAGGCGCGCGAAGGGCTGCTCGGCGCGGTGCACCTGGGGCACGTCGAGGTTGAGCGTGACTTCGGTCAGCGCGCTGTGGGCGGGGTCTTCGGCCAGCGCGGCCTGGGCGTCGAAGCTCATGTCGAGCACGGGCGGCAGGCCGGGCTCTTGCGCGGGCAGCACCATGCGGCCGGGCACGACGCCGGCCACGAAACCCAGGCGCGCGGCCTGCTGGTGCACGAAGCCGGGGCTCCAGGCCGCGCCGCGCGCGCGCAGGGTGAAGGCCAGTTGCGCGTCGTGCTGGCTGGCGAAGTGGTCCAGCTCGCGGGCGCGGGCCACCTCGTGCAGCATGTCGGGGAAGTCGGGCGCGCCGCCCACGGCGTCGGCGTAGTGCTGGGTTTTCATGACGAATTCGGAGAACTCGATGTCGTTGAGCGCGCCGGTGCGGTTGGCCAGTTGCACGCCGGCCTGCAAGGCGCTGTAGCGCTTGCCGGCCTGGGGCGGCTCCCAGTCGCCGGTCAGCTCGCTCAAGCCCTCGACGGCAAAGGGCTTGCTGCCCACGCGGCGCGTGACGGGCAGTGCGGCCAGCAGCGCGTCACCCGAGACCACGCGGCCATCGAGCGCGATGGGGGCGATGACGTCGATCAGCGCATCCAGCCGGGTGCGGCGCTCGGGCAGGGGGAGAAGCCCGAGGGTGGACGTGCTGGCGAAGTCGGGCGACGGGCGCTCGTCCATGGCGGGATCGAGCACAGGCTGTGGCCGCACGGATGCATCGGGTTCAGCCGTGTTCAGCCCTGGCTCGTGGCGCTCGGTGTCTGGCAGCGGCGCGGGCTGCGTGTCGGGCCGCGCCTGACGCGGCTCGCTGCGCCGGGCGTTCCAGGTGTTGTAGGCGATCACGCCGCCCAGAATCAGGCCACCGGCCACGGCCAGGCCCACTTGCAATGAACTCATGTGGTGTGCTCCGCACACGGTTGAGCGCCGAGCGTTGAGCGTTCGGCGGGAACGCTGAACGCTGAACGCTGAACCTCGTGGTCATGCTTCTGCCATCCCCACGGCACTTTCCATGTCGACTGCCACGATGCGCGAGACGCCCTGCTCCTGCATGGTCACGCCGATGAGCTGACGGGCCATTTCCATGGCGATCTTGTTGTGGCTGATGAAGAGGAATTGCGTGCCCTGCCCGCTCATCTTGGTGACCAGCTTGGCATAGCGCTCGGTGTTGGCGTCGTCCAGCGGCGCGTCCACTTCGTCCAGCAAACAAAACGGTGCGGGGTTGAGCTGGAAGATGGCGAACACCAGCGCAATGGCCGTCAGCGCCTTTTCGCCGCCCGAGAGCAGGTGGATGGTCTGGTTTTTCTTGCCGGGGGGCTGGGCCATGACCTGCACGCCGCTGTCGAGGATCTCCTCGCCCGTCATCACCAGCCTGGCCTGCCCGCCGCCGAACAGCTCGGGGAACATGCGGCCGAAGTGCTCGTTGACGGTGTTGAAGGTGCCGCCCAGCAGCTCGCGGGTTTCGCCGTCGATTTTCCTGATGGCGTCTTCCAGCGTGGTCATGGCCTCCACCAGGTCGGCGTTTTGCGCGTCGAGGAACTGCTTGCGCTCGCGCGCGGTGCTGAGTTCGTCCAGCGCGGCCAGGTTGACGGCACCCAGCGCGGCCACCTCGCGGTGCAGGCGGTCGATCTCGCCTTGCAGGCCGCCCAGGCGCACGTTGCCTTCGGTGATGGACTGGGCCACGGCGGCCAGGTCGGCCTGGGCTTCGGCCAGGTGCTGGGTGTATTGCTCTGTCCCTAAGCGCGCGGCCTGCTCTTTCAGTTGCAGCTCGGTGATGCGCTGGCGCAGGGGGTCGAGCTCGCGCTCCAGTTGCAGGCGGCGCTCGTCGCTGGCGCGCAGCTTGGTGGTGAGGTCGTCGTAGGTGCTGCGCTGGGCGGCCAGGGCTTGCTCGCGCTCCAGCTTCAGGCCCAGCGCGGCTTGCAGGCCACCTTGAGCGGCGGCGTCGGTCAGGCGGGTCAGCTCGTCTTGCGCGCGCTGCTGTTCGGCGGCGATGCTGCCCGCTTGCGCGGCGGCGGTGTCGATGGTGCGGGCCAGCTCAGCGCGGCGGGCTTCCAGGCTGCGCTGGGCAAAGGTGGCCTCCTGCGCGGCGCGCTCCAGCGTGCGCTGCTGCTCGCGCGCTTCGGTCAGCTTGCGCTCGGCGGTGATGACGTGTTCGTCCAGCTGGGCGTGGCGCTCTTGCGTGTCGGCCAGCTGCATGTCCAGCTCTTCAAAGCGGGCTTCGGCGGTCACGCGGCGCTCTTGCAGCGCCTCCAGTGCGGCATCGACTTCGGCCAGATCGCCCGCCAGTTGCTCGCTGCGTGCCCTGGTCTGCTCGGCCAGCTGGGTCAGGCGCAGGGTTTCGACCTGCACCTCGTGCGTGCGCTGGCGCGCTTCGGCGGCTTCGCGCCGGGTGGTGGCCAGGCGCTGGCTGGCGTCGGCGTAGGCGGCTTCGGCTTTCACCAGCGTGTTGCGCGCTTCGTCGCTGATGAGCTGCTGCGCGCGCAGCTGTTTTTCGAGGTTCTCGATCTCCTGCGCGCGCGCCAGCAGGCCGGCCTGCTCGGAATCGGGGGCGTAGAAGCTGACGCTGTGCGCGGTGACGCAGTGGCCGGTCTTGACGTAGATGGCTTCGCCGCTTTGCAGTTGCGCGCGCTCGTTCAAGGCGGCTTCGATGCTGTCGCTGGTGTAGCAGCCGGCCAGCCAGTCGGCCAGCAGGGCTTTTTGCCCCGCGTCGTGCAGGCGCAGCCAGTCGGCCAGGCGCGGCAGCGGGCCGGTTTTCTCGGGCACGGCGGCCACCGGCGGGGTGTAGAAGGCGAGCTTGGCCGGGGGCGCGTCGGCGGCGAAGGCGCGCACCATGTCGAGGCGGCTGACTTCAAGGGCGGCCATGCGCTCGCGCAGGGCGGCTTCGAGTGCGTTTTCCCAGCCGGGCTCGACGTGGATGCGGCTCCACAGCCCTTGCAGGCCATCCAGCCCGTGCTTTTGCAGCCAGGGGCCGAGCTTGCCGTCGGTCTTGACTTTTTCTTGCAGCGCTTTCAGCGCGTCGAGCCGGGCCGACAGATCGGCATGGCGCGCGCTTTCGGCGTTGACGGCCTGCTGCGCGGCGCGGCGCGCGTCGTCGAGCTGGGGCACGCCGTCTTGCAGCTCGGCCAGGCGGGCGTCGGTGATGTCGGCGCTTTCCTGCGCGCTGGCCAGCTGCGCTTGCAGGTTCAGCAGGCGCTGCTCGTCGGGCGCGGCCAGGGCGTTCTGGTCGGCCCCCAGCTTGTCGCGCCGCGCATTGAGCTGGCGCGACTGCTCTTCGATGCCGCGCTGCTCGGCGGCCAGCACCTGGATTTGCTGCTGCACCTGCGCCACGGCGCCGCGCTGCTCGCCCGCTGTGGCTTGCGCGCGGCGCAGCGCGTCTTGCAGATCGGGCAGCGCGTCTTGCTGCTCTTGCAGCTGGGCGGCCAGGGTGATGGCCTTGTCTTCGGCCTCGGCACCTTGCTCGGCCAGGGTTTCGATTTCGGCTTCGGCCTCGTCCTTGCGCATGGCCCATTGGGCCTGCTGCTCCTGCAACTGGAGCAGCCGGTTTTCGGCGCGCTGGCGGCCTTCGACGACGAAGCGGATTTCGGCCTCCAGCCGGCCGACTTCGGCACTGGCTTCATACAGCCGGCCTTGTGCCTGGTTGACCTGGTCGCCCGCGCTGTAGTGGGCCTGGCGGATGGTTTCGAGGTCGGCCTCGATGTGGCGCAGGTCGGCCATGCGCGCTTCAAGGTCGGTGGCGGCTTTGTCGGTGTCGGCCTTGAGGCGGCCCTGGCCTTCTTCGGCCTCGGCGCGCTTGAGGAACCACAGCTGCTGCTGCTTGAGCTGGGCCGCTGCCTGCAGGGCGTTGTAGCGCGTGGCGACTTCGGCCTGCTTTTCGAGCTTGTCGAGGTTGGCGTTCAGCTCGCGCAGGATGTCTTCGACGCGGGTGAGGTTTTCACGCGTGTCGGACAGGCGGTTTTCGGTCTCGCGGCGGCGCTCCTTGTATTTGCTCACGCCTGCGGCTTCTTCGAGGAACAGGCGCAGCTCTTCGGGCCGGCTTTCGATGATGCGGCTGATGGTGCCCTGGCCGATGATGGCGTAGGCGCGCGGGCCCAGGCCCGTGCCCAGAAAGACGTCCTGCACGTCGCGGCGGCGCACGGGCTGGTTGTTGATGTAGTAGCTGCTGCCGCCTTCGCGCGTGAGCACGCGCTTGACGGCGATTTCGGTGAACTGGCTCCACTGCCCGCCTGCGCGGTGGTCGCTGTTGTCGAACGTGAGCTCCACCGACGAGCGGCTGGCGGGCTTGCGCGTGGTGGTGCCGTTGAAGATCACGTCCTGCATCGACTCGCCGCGCAGCTCGCTGGCCTTGGACTCGCCCAGCACCCAGCGCACGGCGTCCATGATGTTGGACTTGCCGCAGCCGTTCGGCCCCACCACGCCCACCAGCTGGCCGGGCAGCATGAAGTTGGTGGGCTCGGCGAAGGACTTGAAGCCCGCGAGCTTGATGGAGTTGAGACGCACGGGCGCGAGGAGGAAAGCGAGGGGAAGAAGCGTGGAAAAGGCCCGTTGCGACGGGCCTGCACAGAGCGGGCGATGATACCGCGCCCGCCAGCGCCAAGGCCGCGTGCGGGGCAGCTTGGCCAGGGTGAATTATATTATTTTCATAGCTGCTTGCGTACGTTTTAGAATACTTTCAGATACATTTATATATATATTTATTTAAATACCTGCGCAAGCAGCTATATTTTTAATATCTTTCACCACAAAGAGACAGGGAACGCATTCAAGGCTTCACGCCGCCGCAATCACCCGCCGTGCCAAGCGCGACAGCGGCGCTTCTATCCACGCTTCGATGCGGCGCGGCAGCATCAGCGGCTTGAGCAGCATGCGCACGGCCTGGTCGGCGGGCAGGCGGCTGCTGACGAGGGGAAAGACGCGCTGGCTCAGCTCCTCGAAGCTCTGCGCGCCCTGGGCGAACATGCCGCCCTTGTGCGCCCACACCTGGCGCATGGCCACGTCGGCATCGCTCTCGCGCAGCTCCAGCACGCGGCGGTAGAGCACGCGCGCCACGCGCAGGCGCGAGACGGGGCGGGCGGCGCGCAGCTGTTTGAAATACGCCAGGAAGTGCTTGTAGTGGCTGACCTCGTCCGCGCGGATGTGGCCCAGCAGCTCGGTCAGCACCGGCTCGTCGCTCAAGGCCCGCAATGTCTGGTAATAGGTGGTGGTGCCTGTCTCGACCACGCAGCGCGCGGCCAGCTCCAGCGTGCGGTCGCCTTCCAGCTCTTCGCTGGTGCACAGCGCGCCGTATTCGGCGATGAAGCTCTCGAACGCCTTTTGCCACGCAAACTCGGGCCACGCCGCCTGCACATAGGCGGCAAAGGCGCGGCCGTGTTGCAGCTCTTCGTGCTCCCAATGCTCGCGCAGCCACGCGGCCACGTCGGGGTAGGCGGCGTAATGGTCAGACAGGTTGCGGGTGTAGAGGTCGGAGCCGGACTCGATGAACGAGGCGCTGGTGAGCAGATAGAACAGCGCCTCGTTGTCCTGTATGCGGGCGTGGTCGAGGCGGCTGAAGTCGATGTCTTCGACGCGCCAGCGCGCGGGCGCGCGTGTGGCGGCATCCGGGGCATGGGCGGGGGCATCGGCGGGGGAAAAGGAGACGGCTGGCGTCAGAGCAGGGCTGTCCGGGGTCACGCTTGTGTCGTTGCTTGAAAAAAATGCGGGCCAGCATAGCGCAAGCCAGGATACACATCGTTTCCATGCGTGACAGCCCGATGACATGCCGCGCCCGCCCCGCGCCGCGCGCTGCGGCACGCCGATAATCGCCCGCCATGAACCCCCTGCTCTCCCGCTTGCAGCCCTACCCTTTCGAGCGCCTGCGCAAGCTGTTCGAGGGCGTGGTGCCCAGCGCCGCCCACCGCCCCATCAGCCTGGGCATTGGCGAGCCCAAACACCCCACGCCGCGTTTCATCCAAGAAGCATTGGCCGCCGACCTGCCCACCGGCCTGTCGGGCTACCCGCCCACGGCCGGTTCGCCCGCTTTGCGCGCTGCATGTGCAGACTGGCTGAAGCGCCGCTATGGCGTGGCGGTGGACGCGGCCACGCAGGTGCTGCCGGTGCTGGGCTCGCGCGAGGCGCTGTTTGCGCTGGCGCAGGTGGTGATCGACCCCACGCGGCCCGGCGCCACCGTGGTCTGCCCCAATCCCTTCTATCAAATCTACGAAGGCGCGGCGCTGCTGGCCGGGGCCGCGCCGCACTACGTGGCGAGCGATGCCGCGCGCAATTTCGCCCCGCGCTGGGACCTGGTGCCGCCCGAGGTGTGGGCGCGCACGCAGCTGGTCTACGTCTGCTCGCCCGGCAACCCCACGGGCGCGGTGATGCCGCTGGACGAGTGGCAAATGCTGTTCGAGCTGAGCGACCGCCACGGCTTCGTCATCGCGTCGGACGAGTGCTACAGCGAGATCTATTTCCGAGACGAGCCGCCGCTGGGCGGGCTGCAAGCGGCCACGCAGCTGGGCCGCACGGACTTCAGGAACCTGGTGATGCTCACCAGCCTGTCCAAGCGCAGCAACGTGCCCGGCATGCGCTCGGGCTTTGTGGCGGGCGATGCGGCGATCATGAAGGCGCTCTTGCTCTACCGCACCTACCACGGCAGCGCCATGAGCCCCGTGGTGCAGGCCGCCAGCATCGCCGCCTGGGGCGACGAGGCGCACGTGCAGGACAACCGCCGCCTGTACCGCGAGAAGTTCGCCGCCGTCACCCCGCTGCTTGAAACCGTGATGGACGTGCGCCTGCCCGACGCTGCGTTCTATCTGTGGGCGGGCGTGCCCGCCGTGTTCAAGGACGACGACACGGCCTTCGCCCGCGCGCTGCTCGCTCAATACAATGTGACGGTTTTGCCCGGCAGCTACCTGGCGCGCGAGTCAAACGGCACCAATCCTGGCCAAGGACGGGTTCGCATGGCCCTGGTGGCCGACACCGCCGAATGCGTGGAAGCCGCCGAGCGCATCGTTCAATTCATTCAATCCCAACCCTGAACACCCCATGACCCAACAGCTCGAACAGCTCATCAACACCGCCTGGGACCAGCGCGCCGACATCTCCCCCGCCAAGGCGCCCAAGGAAGTGGCCGACGCGGTGGAGCACGTCATCGCCGGCCTGAACAACGGCAGCCTGCGCGTGGCCACGCGCGAGGGCGTGGGCCAGTGGACGGTGCACCAGTGGATCAAGAAGGCCGTGCTGCTGTCCTTCCGCCTGTACGACAACGAGACCATGAAGGCCGGTGACCTGGGCTTTTTCGACAAGGTCAAGACCAAGTTCGCCCACCTGGACGACGCCGCCATGAAGGCCAGCGGCGTGCGCGTGGTGCCCCCCGCCGTGGCGCGGCGCGGCAGTTTCATCGGCAAGGGCGCGGTGCTGATGCCGTCTTACGTGAACATCGGTGCCTATGTCGACGAAGGCACCATGGTCGACACCTGGGCCACCGTGGGCAGCTGCGCGCAGGTGGGCAAGAACGTGCATTTGAGCGGTGGCGTGGGCTTAGGGGGTGTGCTGGAGCCGCTGCAGGCCAACCCCACCATCATCGAAGACAACTGCTTCATCGGCGCGCGCTCCGAGGTGGTCGAAGGCGTGATCGTCGAAGAGAACTCGGTGCTCGGCATGGGCGTGTACCTGGGCCAGAGCACGCCCATCTTCCACCGCGAGACGGGCGAAATCAGCTATGGCCGCATCCCCTCGGGCAGCGTGGTGGTCAGCGGCAACCTGCCCAAGCAGACCGCCAGCGGCCAGCCCTACAGCATGTACGCGGCCATCATCGTCAAGACGGTGGACGCGCAAACGCGCTCCAAGACCAGCATCAACGACCTGCTCAGACCGTGAGAAGGCTCCCCCTGAGTCGCCTTTCCCCTGAGGGGCACAACGCCCCTGCCCTGCCTGCCGACAAGCTGACCCAAAGGACCTTGCCATGACGACCGTTGCCGCGCCACAGACCGTGATGGAGCGCATCCTCTACCTGATGGCCGAGAAAAAGGCGTCAGACGTGTACCTGTCGGCACACGCGCCGGCCACCATCAAGATCAACGGGCAATACCACCCCATCAACGCCAACGTGCTGCCGCCCGAAGGCCCCATGAACCTGCTGATGGACGTGGTGCCGCCCAACCGCATCGAAGAGCTGCGCGAAACCGGCGAGCTGAACATGGCCATCCCGCTGCACGGCGTGGGCAACTTTCGCCTGTCGGCCATGCGCCAGCGCGGCACCTATGCGGCGGTGATCCGCTTCATCAGCCCCCACATCCCCTCGCTGGATTCGCTGCACCTGCCGCCCGTGCTGTCCAAGCTGGTGCTGGAAAAGCGCGGCCTGGTGCTGATGGTGGGGGCCACGGGCGCGGGCAAGTCGACCACGCTGGCGGCCATGCTCGACCACCGCAACCAGCACATGACGGGCCACATCCTGACCATCGAAGACCCGATGGAATTCATGTTCACCAACAAGAAATCGGTGGTCAACCAGCGCGAGGTGGGCAGCGACACCGCCACGCTGCAGATCGGCCTGAAGAACGCCCTGCGCCAGGCGCCCGACGTGATCATGATCGGCGAGATCCGCGACCGCGAGACCATGTCCGCCGCCATCGCCTACGCCCAGTCGGGCCACGTCTGCATGGCCACGCTGCACGCCAACAACAGCTACCAGGCGCTCAACCGCGTGCTCAGCTTCTACCCCGTCGAAGTGCGCCCCACGCTGCTGAACGACCTGTCGTCGGCGCTGAAAGCCGTGGTGTCGCAGCGCCTCATCCGCACCGTGGACGGCGGCCGCACCCCGGCGGTGGAAGTCATGCTCAACACCAAGCTCATTCAGGACCTGATCGAAAAAGGCGACTTCTCCGGCGTGAAGGAAGCCATGGACAACGCCCTGGCCGAAGGCTCGCAAACCTTCGAGCAAGACCTGGCGCGCCTGATCACCGAAGGCCGCATCGACCGCAATGAGGGCCTGGCCAATGCCGACTCGCCCACCAACCTCATGTGGCGCCTGCAAAACGACCAGGGCCGCTACTCGGCCAACCAGCCGCAAGAAGAAGAAAAGCCCAGCGACGAGCCGTCGTTCACCGACATCACCCTCGACGTGCGCCCCAGCGGCTACGGCACCACGGGTTTTGGCAAAACCGGCTTTGACCACAGCGGCTACCGCGACTCGGGCTTTCAAGACTCCAAGATGGGCGGCTACGCCGACTCACGCCTGGGCGGCGCCTGACTCTGGGCCGGTGCAGCGCTGAGCGTTGGGCGTTCAGCGTGCATGCCAGTGCCCCCACGCTCAACGCCCAACACCCAACGCTCACCCCCATGTCCGCCACCCGCCAACTTGCCGAACAACTCATCGCCCGCCCCTCGGTCACGCCCGAAGACGCCGGCTGCATCGACCTGATCGCCGCGCGCCTGGCACCGCTGGGCTTTGTCAACGAAGTCATCGACAGCGGGCCCGACAACTTCCGTGTGCGCAATTTGTGGTCAAAAAGGCCTGTAGCGCTTGCCAGCCAAGCGCTAACAGCTATCAAAACCATA
>JAUNTQ010000011.1:22797-59979 GCA_030538605.1 Pseudomonadota bacterium | reverse complement strand
AAGTTGCCCAGCGACTTGGACATCTTCTCGTTGTCGATGTTGACGAAGCCGTTGTGCATCCACACCTTGGCCAGCGCCGCGCCGTCGTGCGCGCCCTCGCTCTGAGCGATTTCATTCTCGTGGTGTGGGAACTGCAAGTCGGCCCCGCCGCCGTGGATGTCGAAGGTTTCGCCCAGCAGCGCGCAGCTCATGGCCGAGCACTCGATGTGCCAGCCTGGGCGGCCCAGGCCAAAGGGGCTTTCCCACTTGGCGCCTTCCGGCTCGGTGGGCTTGGCGGACTTCCACAGCACGAAGTCGAGCGGGTCTTGCTTGGCACCATCGACGGCCACGCGCTCGCCGGCCTGCAACTCATCGAGCGACTTGCCCGAGAGCTTGCCGTAGCCCGCGAACTTGCGCACGGCGTAGTTCACGTCGCCGCCTTCGGCCTGGTAGGCCAGGCCCTTGCCTTGCAGCGTGGCGATGAGCGAGAGCATCTGCGGCACGTAGTCGGTGGCGCGCGGCTCGTGCGTGGGGCGCGCGATGCCCAGCGCGTCGTAGTCGCGGTGCATCTCGCCGATCATGCGGTCGGTGAGCTGGCGGATGGTTTCGCCATTGGCCACTGCGCGCTTGATGATCTTGTCGTCGATGTCGGTGATGTTGCGCACATAGGTCACGCCATAGCCGCTTTCCTTCAGCCAGCGCTGCACCACGTCGAAGGCCACCGCCGAGCGCGCATGGCCGATGTGGCACAGGTCGTAGACCGTGATGCCGCACACGTACATGCGCACGTGGCCGGGTTCGACAGGCGAAAAGTTTTCCAGCGCTCGTGTGAGCGTGTTGTGGATGCGCAAGGCCATCGGAGGAAAAGCGGCAGGAAAGGGCAGAGAAAACCCGCGCGCCGGGCAGCAGGCGGGCCGTGGCGTATGACGTGGGGACGGGAGCGGGGCGGGCAAAAGCCTCGCTTGAGGCCTGGGGCGGCGGCTTGGGCGCGAGCGGCGCGCCTGCGTGGCTACAATCCGCCGCAGTATAAAGGCCGTGCCCCCGGCAGCGCCCGCGCCGCCGTCCCTGCGGGCGCCCTTGCCTTTTTCTCTTCTCGCCTTGAGGCGCCCCCCGGCGCTGGCGCTCCTGACCATGACGCTCCCCTTTCTCACGCCCGCCGCCCGCCGCCTGTTGCTGGGCGCTTGTCTCGTGCTTGCGGGCGCTGGCGCGGCGCAGGCCGATGCCTATACCGACGTGCAGCGCTTGCAGCAGGCGGGCAAGACCGCCGAGGCGCTGGCGCAGGCCGACCGACACATCGCCGCGCACCCGAACGACCCGCAGATGCGCTTCGTGAAAGCCAACGTGCTCAGCGCCGATGGCAAGACCACCGAGGCCATCGCGCTGCTGACCCAGCTCACGCGCGACTACCCCGAGCTGCCCGAGCCCTGGAACAACCTGGCCGTGCTGCACGCCGGCGCGGGCCAGCTGGACGAGGCGCAGCAGGCGCTGGAAGCCGCGCTGCGCATCAACCCCGCCTATGCCACCGCGCTGGAAAACCTGGGCGACGTGCGCGTGCGCCAGGCCGCGCTGGCCTACAGCCGCGCGCGCCAGCTCGACGCGGCCAACCCCCGCCTGGCCCCCAAGATCGAGGCGCTGCGCACCGCGGTGGATGTGCAGCCGCGCTAGCGCCGCACGGAACTTGCCACGCGCCGCGCGGCACCAAACCGCTTTCTTTGTCTATCCCGCAGCCACAGGAGCCTGTTGCACATGTCGCTTTCCAGAAGAACCCTTCACCGCCTGGCCGCCACGGCCCTCACCGCTGCCGCGCTGGGCGTGGCGCTGCCTGCGCTGGCGGCTGACCCGCGCGTGAAATTCGTCACCAGCGAGGGCGATTTCGTCATCGAGGTCTACCCCGACAAGGCCCCCAAGACGGTGGAAAACTTTCTGCAATACGTCAAGGACAAGCACTACGACGGCACCGTCTTTCACCGCGTGATCCCCGGCTTCATGGTGCAGGGCGGCGGCTTCGACAAGGACTACAAGCAAAAGCCCACGCGCGCGCCCCTGGCGCACGAAGGGCGCGCCGCGCTGGCCAAGGGCCTGTCCAACGGCGTGGGCACGGTGGCCATGGCGCGCACCAACGACCCGCATTCGGCCACGTCGCAGTTCTTCATCAACGTGGTGGACAACAAGCGGCTCGACCCCGTGATCCTGCCCGCGGGCGACCCGGTGAGCTTCGAATTCCAGGGCCAGCAGCACAAGGACATTCCGCGCAAGAACGTCGAAAACCACCCCATGCTGTTCGGCTACACCGTGTTCGGCAAGGTCGTCAGCGGCATGGACACGGTGGAGAAAATCCGCCAGACCCCCACGGGCGCGGGCGGGCCTTTCCCGACCGACGTGCCGCAAAAGCAGGTGGTCATCCAATCGGCGACGCTGCTCAAGTAAGGTCTGAACGACGGAACAGCCAAACAGCCTCATGCCAAGGACGCAAAGATTCCGCAGAGAACGCAAAAAACAGCCAGAAATTTCTGTTTTTCTTTTTTGCGTCCTCTGCGAACCCTTTGCGTCCTCTGCGTCCGGTATTCATTTCTTCAAGCAACCCTTCAGGAACCCCCCCATGTCCAACCCCCAAGTCGAACTGCACATTGCCGGCCACGGCGTCATCACGCTGGAGCTGGATGCAGCCAAGGCGCCCAAGTCGGCGGCCAACTTTCTCGAATACGTCAAGAGCGGCCACTACGACGGCACCATCTTCCACCGCGTGATTCCCGGCTTCATGAACCAGGGCGGCGGCTTCACCGCCGACATGAAGCAAAAGCCCACGCAGGCACCCATCACCAACGAGGCCGACAACGGCCTGAAGAACGACCACTACACCGTGGCCATGGCGCGCACGAGCGACCCGCACTCGGCCACGGCGCAGTTCTTCATCAACACCACGGACAACGACTTCCTCAACTTCAAGTCGCCCACCGCGCAAGGCTGGGGCTATGCCGTGTTCGGCAAGGTGGTGGGCGGCAAGGACGTGGTGGACAGCATCGCCCGCGTGCCCACGGGCCGCGCCGGCTTTCACGAAAACGTGCCCAAGACGGCCGTGGTGATCGAAAAGGCCGTGGCACTGTAAACACGCCATGACCGCCGCCGTGCCCGCCCTGCACACGCTGGCTGCGCCCGCGCACTGGCGCGCGGTGGACTTCATCTCTGACCTGCACCTGCACGCGGACGAGCCCGCCACCTTCGACGCCTGGGCGCAATACATGCGCCACACACCTGCCGACGCGGTGTTCATCCTTGGCGACTTGTTCGACGTGTGGGTGGGCGACGACGCGGCCAGCCTGCCCGGCAGCCTGGAAGCGCGCGCCGCCGAGGTGCTGCGCGCCAGCGCCGCCGGCAGGCAGGTCCATCTCATGCACGGCAACCGCGACTTTCTGGTGGGCGAAGCCTTTCTGCGCAGCTGCGGCGCGCACGCCCTGGCAGACCCCACCGTGCTGCACTTTGCCGGGCAGGCGCTGCTGCTCACGCACGGCGACGCGCTGTGCACGGCGGATGTGGCCTACCAGCGCTTTCGCCAGCAGGTGCGCGCGCCCGGCTGGGCCGAGGCCATGCTCGCCCGCCCGCTGGCCGAGCGCCAGGCCATTGGCCGGCACATGCGCGCGCAAAGTCAGGCGGCGCAAAACACGCAAGGCACACAAGGCGTGCCGGGCGACGGCCTCTACGCCGAGATCGACACCGCCCTCGCCCGCCAGTGGCTCATGGCCGCCGATGCCACCACCCTCGTGCACGGCCACACCCACGCCCCCGGCGAACACGCCCTGGGCACCGACGCGCAAGGCCGCGCGCTGCGGCAAGTGGTGCTCAGCGACTGGCACCTGGACGCGCACAAAGACGCACAAACGCAGCGCGCCGAGGTGCTGCGCCTGGGCAGCACCGGCGGCCTGCAACGCCTGCCGCTCCACACCCCACGCCCATGAGCCTGTGGCAGCGCCTGCGCCGCGCCGCGCGCCGTGCGCTGGGCGGCCCGCGCCCCGTGCCCGAGGCGCTGTGGCACGCCACGCTGGCGCGCCACGCTTTTCTGGCCCGCCTGCCTGTCGATGAGCAGCAGCGCCTGCGCGTGCTGGCCGCGCACTTTCTGACGCAAAAGCAATTCACCGGCGCGCACGGCCTGCAAGTGACCGACGCCATGGCCGTGGCCGTGGCCGCACAAGCCTGCCTGCCGCTGCTGCACCTGGGCCCGCCCGACGCGCCCGAGCAGGCGCTGCGCTGGTACGACGACTTCGTCACCATCGTCATGCACCCCGCCGAAGCCGTGGCCCGCCGCCAGGTGCTGGACGCAGCGGGCGTGCTGCACCACTACGACGAAGTGCTCGCAGGCGAAGCCATGCAGCACGGCCCCGTCATGCTGAGCTGGCCCGCCGTGCAGGACGCGGGCAAGCACGGCGCGGGCTACAGCGTGGTGATCCACGAATTCGTGCACAAGATGGACATGCAAGGCGGCGGCGCCGACGGCGCACCCCCGCTGCCGCGCGGCTTCATGGGCGCGGCCAGCGCGCGCGAGGCCGCACGCCACTGGTACCGCACCTGGGCGCCCGCCTACGAGCACTTTCGCGAACAGGTGGTGATGGCCGAGCGCTTTGGCACGCCCGCGCCCTGGCTCGATGCCTATGGCGCCAGCGCCCCGGCAGAGTTCTTCGCCGTGGCCTGCGAAGCGCACTTCGTGCAGCCTGAGCGCTTCGCGCAGGAATTTCCCGCCCTGGCCGCCGCGCTGCGCGCGTTCTTTCGGCAGGGTGAGGCAGAGCAGGACAATGAATAAAAGGAGCTGCTTGCGCATGATTTAAAACGATTTCATTATGTTTCATATCTGAAAACACTTAAATACATACGCAAGCAGCTCATTTTTTTATCAATCGCCTGGGCAAGACCAGCGCCCTTTCTTCTGACGCATCGCTGGGTTTCGCTGCGCTCTACCCAGCCTGCAAGTGCCGCGCAACGATGACGGCGTGCGGGCGGCATGGGGCCGCTGGCGACGGCGCAATCCCTGCGGGGTTCCGCCTTACGGCGCCCCTTCGCCCGGCCAGACCACGCGCACACGCAGCCCGCCCAGCGTGGGGCTGCGGTCGGCCTGCACGCTCAAGCCATGCAGGCGCGCCAGCCGCCGCACGATGGACCAGCCCAGGCCGCTGCCGCTCTGGCCCGTGCCCAGCTGGCGAAAAAAGCGCTCGCCCAGGCGCGCCAGCGCGTCGCCCGGCAGGCCGGGGCCGCTGTCTTCCACCACCAGCAGGGCGGCCCCGGCGGCGGCGTCGCCTTGCGTGCCCACCGTGAGGGCCACGGCCGCGCCGTCGGGGCTGTAGCGCAGCGCGTTGTCGAGCAGGTTGCGCAGCAGCACGGCCAGCAGCGTGGGCGCCATGGCGACGGGCACCGGCGCGGGCGGGCGCGCCAGCGTCACCTGCTGGCCGCGTGCCTCGGCCTGCGTCCACAGCAGCTGCACGCACTCGGCGGCGGCGGCGCCCAACTCGCTTGCCGCACCATGCGCGCTGTCGTTGGGCGCGGCGCCGGGCGCCGCATCGGCCTCCAGCCGGGCCAGCTGCAGCAGCTGCTCGACCAGGTGCGTGGCGCGGTCGCAGCCGGCCACTGTGGCGGCCAGGGCGGTGGCGCGCTCGCCGTCGCCCTGCGCGCCTTGCGCCACCTGCGCGTGCATGCGGATGGCGGCGATGGGCGTGCGCAACTCGTGCGCGGCGTCGGCGGTGAAGCGCCGCTCGCTGGCCAGCTGCTCGGCCACGCGCTCGAACAAGCCGTTGAGCGCGCGCACCAGCGGCTGCACCTCGGGCGGCACGCCATCTTCGGGCAGCGCATCCAGCGCCTGCGGCCGGCGCGCGGCCACGCTGGCGCCCAGCCGCCTGAGCGGGCGCACGGCCCGCCCCACCGCCCACCACACGCCGGCCACCAGCAGCGGCAGCGTCAGCAGCAGCGGCACCAGGGTGCCGCGCAGCGCGGCCAGCAGTACGTCGCGGCGGGCCGACACGTGCTCGCCCACGTGGATGACGGCCTTCACGCGACCGCCTTCTTCCTGCACGGCGGAGAACACGCGCCAGCGCCTGCCGTCGATGCGCTGCTCGCTCAGGCCGCGCGCGCCGGCAGCGGCCAGCGGCGTGGCAGGCGCGTCGGCCGAGCGCGCGCGCAGCCGGTCGCCCTCCCACACCTGAAAGGCCACGCGCGCCTGGTATTTGTGCATGAGCGTGGGCGCCTGCAGCACCTCGTCGCCGTCCGGGTCCCGCACCTCGCCGGTGGCCAGCAGCGCGGCGGTCTGCGCCAGATGCGCGTCCAGCAGCTCGTTCAGCTCGTGCCGGGTCACGACCCAGCCCACGGCCGCCGTCAGCGCCCACACCAGCAGCACGAAGACGAGCACCAGGGCCGTGAGCCGCTGCGCGAGCGACAGGCGCCCCCAAGTCAATGGCCAGAGCATGCCGAACGCCCTCACGGCCGCGCGACGTAGCCCACGCCGCGAATGGTCTCGATCAGCCCCGCGCCCAGCTTGCGCCGCAGGTTGTGGATGTGCACCTCCACCGCGTTGCTGCTGACCTCGCTGCCCCAGGGATACAGGTGCTTTTCGAGCTGCTCGCGCGTGAGCACGCGGTCTGCGTGCAGCATGAACACGTGCAGCAGGTCGAACTCGCGCACCGACAGCGTCACCTCCGCGCCGCCGCGCCACACCTGGCGCGCGGCGGCGTCCAGCGTCACCTCGCCCAGCGTGAGCCGGGGCACGGGTGTGCCATGCGCGCGCCGCACCAGCGCGCGCAGGCGCGCGGCCAGCTCGGCCAGATCGACGGGCTTGACGAGGTAGTCGTCCGCACCGCCATCCAGCCCGCGGATGCGCGCGTCCACCGCATCGCGCGCAGTGAGGATCAGGATGGGCGTGCACACGCCCCTGGCGCGCGTGGCAGCCAGCGCATCCATGCCGTCCTGGCGCGGCAGACCCAGATCGAGCACGGCCACCTCGTGCTGGCAGGCAAGCAGCTCGCGCTCGGCCGCCACGCCATCGCGCACCCAGTCCACGGCAAAACCGTGCTGCGCCAGCCCGGCCCGCAGGCCCGAGCCCAGCAGCTCATCGTCTTCAACCAGCAGAATGCGCATGGGGTTCAACCGCCCTGGTCATGGTCATGGTCATGGTGCCGCGATTGTGCGGCGTCTGCACCACCCATGACAGCCGGCCTGCGCGTTTGAGCAGCTGACGCCGTGCCGGATAGCCCGCCAGGCCATCAGCCGTAAATGCGTTGCAGCAGGTCGATGAGCTGGTCCCGCTCGGCCGACGAGAGCGCACGCGTGGCGTCGAGCTCAAGCTGCGCGGCGGTGGCTTCGGCGGCGGCCAGCAGCGCCTGGCCGACGGGGCTGAGCGACAAGCCCAGCGCGCGGCCATCGTCGGGATGCGCCTCGCGCTGCACCAGCGCGCGCTCATCCAGGCGCGCCAGCAGGCGCACCAGGTTGGGCGGCTGCAAAGCCAGCTCGGCGCACACGGTGCGCGAGGTGATGCCAGGGTTGTGCCCGATCAGGCTGAGCACGGAAAAATCCACCGGCTGCAAGCCATGCACCGCCATGCGTTCTTTGAACAGCGCCATGATGGCCAGCGCGGCACGGCGGGCGTTGTAGCCGACCAGGGTGCGCAGAAATCCGGAGTCGACCGCCTGCGCTGCCTGGCGCCGCAGGCGGCTGCGGTGCCTGGCAGGGGCGGGCAGGGCGGACGGTTTCATGGCGGCGATTGTGCCAGCGGGGGCCGCCGCATCCGCCCCGCGCCAGCGCTCAGCGGCAGCTGAAGCTGGCCGCGTCCTGCGGGTCGCCGGTGCCGTTGTAGCGCGCCACGGCGGGCCAGGCGCACAGCGGCCGCGTGCGCTGGCCCCAATCGGCGGGCACCTCGGCGTTGACCACGTTGGCTCCGGGGCCGCGTGCGGCGGCAACGATGCGCGCGGGCGCCTCGCCCTGCTCCACCCAATTGACGAGCGCGGTGATGGCGTCGAACTGGTCTGCCGACGGGCCACCCGAGCAATGGTTCATGCCCGGCACCATGAACAGGCGCGCAAAGTCTGACGCACGGCCTGCGTTGGCCTGATCGAGCGCGGCATACCAGTCGGCCGAGTCGCTGGCCGAGAAGATGGCATCGGCCACACCGTGATAGACCAGCACCTTGGCACCCCGACCACGCAGCGTGGACAGATCGGTGGCGCCAGGCGGCGTCATGAACGACCAGGACGATTCGGCGTAAATGGGCGTGGTGGCGAAAATGCGCTGGTAGCCCGCGTCCAGGTCATAGCCCAGCGCGTAGCGCAGGCCGGTGGTGGCGCTGAATTCGGCACGCGGCAGCGGCGGGGTGTTGAAGATGAAGGCCACCGCGCCGGGGTCGCGCTCGGTGGACATGGTGTAGTGCCACATGGCGTAGTTGCTGCCGGCCACGCCCGCGTCCCACGGAAAACGGCTGTAGATGGCCTGTCCGCCCGGCGTGACGGCGCCGGCAAAGATGCGCGCCAGCACGTCTTTCTGCGGCGGCGTGAGGCAAGTGCCGTCGCGCGCGCCGGAGCAGGTGGGCACGTCGGTCTGGATGTCGAATGCAAGCTGGCAGGCGGCCATGTCCTGCACCATGCCGTCGACCGCGCCGTCCAGCGCGTCGCAGCGCGCGGCGATGCGGCTGCCCAGCAACGACCACTCGGCCGCCGTGACGGCGCTCGCGATGTCGGGCAGCCCCTCATTGGCGCCACTGGCCACGGTTGCGCTGGCGATGCTGGCGTATTGCTGCGCTTTCCAGAGCTGAGCAACGGCGGACTTGGGCAGGTGCATGCCTGGCGCGCCGGCCAGAAAGCCGTCGTACTGATCGCCGTAGCGCGCCGCCGCCGCCAGCACGTGGCGACCGCCGTTGGAGCAACCGCCGATGTAGCTGCGGTCGGGCCCGCGCCCATAGGCGGCGTGAATCAGGTTCTTGGCCATGGGGGTGAGCGTGCCCACGGCCGCATAACCGTAATCCAGCCGTGCCTGCGGGTCGAGTCCGAAGTAGGGCGCCGCGGGCTGATGCCCGGCGTCGGAGCTGATGACGGCAAAGCCCATGCTCAGCGCATTGCTGCGCGGCGCGCCGCCGCCGGTGGGGCCGGTGGCGGTGACCACGCTGCCATCGACGCCGCCATTGGCCTGGTAGTAATAGCGGCCGTTCCACGCCGTGGGCAGGCGCATCTCGAAACCGATGGCGTAGCTCTGCCCGTCCACCTCGCTGGTGCGGCGGTTCATCTCGCCGCGCACCAGGCAGTGCTCGGGCACGGCAGCAGCACCGGCCACTGCCAGCTCGCCCGCCGCCACGATCGCCGTCGATGCGATGCGGGTGCCCGCATGCGTGAAGCGGCCCGCCAGATCGGCGCAGTGCTGCAGCGCACCGGGCTGTGCGGCGTTCACCACGGCACGGCTGGAACCACCGCAGCCCGCAAGCGCCAGCGCGGCAGCGCCGGTCAGAAAAATGGCAACAGACGCCGGACGGTGCAGGGGGCGCGGATGGCTGCGTTTCATGGTGTCTCCTGGAATGGTCGCAAGGGCGCGGCAACGGCCACCTGCACGCCGCTGCACAGCCTGCAATTTAGTTGCAGGTGATAATCAAATTAGCCGGGTTTACCCGCATTCCCCTCCCAGCGGCACACACTGGGGCCTCCGTGGGAATGCCGCAAGGCACGAATCGAATGCATCAAAAAGCATAGCTTCTTGCGTATGAAATACATCAGATCAATGACATTTGCCTTGAATATTACGTAATTCGTGCGCAAGCAGCTACTTTTTTTTAATCAACCCGCGCCCATGCCGACGCATCCCCGCAGCGCAGTCGTCAACGCCGCATGAAACGCCTCGGGCGCCTCGAACGGCACCCAGTGGCCTGCGCCGTCGATCAGCCGCATGCCGCGAAAGTCGGGCGCTGCGGCGGCAAACACGGGTTCGAGCTGGTGGATCCAGGCGCGGTAGATGGCGTCGTGCGCGCCGTAGATGGCGTGCACCGGGCACGGCACGGCGGGCAGGGTGCGCGCCAGCACGTCGGTGTGCGCCAGGCGGCGGCGCGGCAGACGGTCGCGCTGCACGTTGGCGATGTGCACTTCCAGCGCCAGCGCGTCGATGGCGCGCGCGTCGTGCAGCATCAGCGCCGCCAGGTTGTGGCGGTGCACGGCGGCGCGCTCCTGCGGCGTTTTCAGGTGGCGCCAGCCTTTCAGTTCAAACTGGCGCCCGGGCACCACGCCCATGGCCGGCGCGCCCACCAGCACCAGCTGTCGCGCGCGCAGCGGGTGCGCGGCCAGCAGCAGCCCGGCTGTCATGCCGCCAAAGGAAAAGCCCACCAGATCAACCGGCACGCCGCCAAACAACTGCGCCATGCTCTCGGCCAGCGGCGCCACCATGGCGTCGGCATCACCGCCGCCGGCGGGCGCATCGCTGTCGCCGAAGCCGGGCAGGTCCACCGCCCACACGGCGCGCCCGGCGTCCAGCAGCGGCACGATGTTTTTCACCCAGTGCGTCCACGAGCCGCTGCCGCCATGAAACAGCACCAGCGGCGGCTCGCCCACTCGTGGCGTCCCCCAGGCGTGCCAGACGATGTGCCCGCCAGCGGCCATGGGCACCGCCATGCGCCGGCCCGTGGCCAGGCGGCCACGCGCGTCAAGCGGCAGGTGAACGGGGACTTCGACCGACGTGTGCATGGGCTGAGACGGGCCATGGCGCTGGCGACAACTGGCCCCAAATGGGGCCAGCTTACGCAAGGCGCGCCAGAAAGCCAGCCCTTGCGCGTCAGTTGCGGGTGACGTTGGCGATGGCGCTGCCGTTGTGCTTGTTGCCGCTGGCCTGGACGCTGACCTTCGCGGCGGACAGCCAGTCGCCATTGGTGAACGAAGGCGTGGCGTCGGTGGTGAAGCTGTTGCCCGTCAGCGTGAAGCTGCCGGTGTTGCTGCTGCCCAGCCCTGTCACACGGACGACGGGACGGGTGATGGCGCCGCGCAACTCGAAGGTGTTGTTGCGTACCAGCATGGTGCTGGCGTTGGTTTCGAAGGCCAGCCCTTCGGTCCAGCCGTCGGTGGTCTTGCTCACGGTGACGGTGTTGCCGCTGACGGTGGCGCTGCCGCGCAAACCGCCGTTGGTGTTTTTCTCGGCCACGTACAACGGCATGCCGCCGCTGGCGATGTGGTCCACCCTGGCGGTGTTGCCCATGATGCGGATGGTGCCAGAGCCAGGCCCGTTGACTTTGGGGCTGACGGACACGTCCTGGGTGTCGTTGATGACGGCAATGAGGTAGGTGCTGCCGGTGCCGCTGATCTGGTTGTGGGCGATGTCGAGCGTGTAGTCGATCTGCTGCTCGTGGTTGCGGAACTCGATGCCGTAGGTGTGCTGGGCATTCTTGTGGATGCCCAGGCCGGTGACGGTGTTGCCGACGATCTCGAACTTGCCCGCCGAGGCGCTGTGCAGGTTCTTGCGCTGGGTGTTGGTGGACAGGTGGATGCCCGTCAAGCCGTGGTAGACGGTGGGGCTGACGGGGTCGTCGTCCACCTCCAGGCGGAAAGCGGGGTCGAGCGTGACCGTGTTGTGGGCGATGCGCACCTGCGTCATCGAGAACTGGCGGTTGTAGACCGAGATGCCGTACAGCCGGTCACCCACGGCGGTGTTGTTCTCGATGACGACGCGGTCGCCGTCGTGCACGTCCAGGCCCTTGCGGTAGTTGTGGTCGGTGGTGTTGCCGCGAAAGGTGACGCCGAAGTTGTAGCTGCCCGCCGAGGTGGCGATGCCGTAGCCGGTGCCGCCGTCGGCTTCGTGGCCGTTGCGCTCGAGCTTGTTGCCTTCGGCCACGAAGTTCTTCTGGTACGAGACCATCGCGCCAGCCACACGGTTGTGGTGCAGGTGGCTGCCCACCACGCGGTTGCCCTCGCCCACGGGCACGTCGTTTTCACCGATTTCGCCGCGGATGAGGCGCGCCTTGTAGGTGCGGCCGCTGGGGTCTTTGGGGTCGCGCGTGAGCGCGGCAGTGGAGTCGAACTTCACGCCCGCGCGGTTGAAGCCCGACACCGCCACTTGGCGAATGGTGGTGCGGCTGACGTCGTTGCCAAAGATGCCGCTGACCACGCCGAAGTAGCTCTGGCCCTTGCGGTAGAACTCGCCGGTGTATTTCAGCGAAAGGTCGGCGATGGTCTTGCCGCTCTGCCCGTCGATGAGGATGGCCGCGTAGGCGCGCTGGTCGTCCTCGTTGGTGTTGGGGTTGGCAGACACGTTCTGGCCCTGCTCCTTGCCGAAGGTGATGACGGTCTGCCCCATGCCGTCGCCAAACAGCGCGGTCACCCTGGCGGTGTCGGCGTCGATGCGGATTTGCTCCGAAATGCGCAGGCTGCCTTTCAGGTACAGCGCCGCGCCTTCGTCATGCGCGGCGGCCAGCGCCTGGCGGATGGCAGCAATGCTGTCCCGGGCGCCTGTGGGATCGGTGCCAAATTCGCGCGCATCCAGATACTTGCCATACACCGTGTGTTGGTAGATGTGGTATCCGCTGGCGGAGGGCACGCCATCGCGCACGACGACGGCCGTGGAGGCGCTGAGCGGTGCCTCGCGGTAACCGCGGTTGTCGGTATAGCTGGCGCGCACGGCCAGCACCTTGCCTGCATCTTCATAGGCAATCTGGTACGTGGCTGCGGCGGCGTTGGAGATGTTCTGTCCGTTCGCGTACCACTGGTAGCTGATGGCGGCGGCTGCGGGCACGCCATCGGCATCGGCCACGCGCGCCGTCAGCGTGCTGCCCACCTTGGCGCTGCCGCCGATGCTGACGCTGCCCGGCGTGTTTTGCGCCACCACCGGCGCCGTCGGTGCGCTGCTCACCTGCTCGGCATGGCCCCGCTCGTCGGTGTAGACCGCCGTCACGCTGATGCGCTTGCCGGCATCGCCTGACACCAGCTGGTACGCCGCGTCGTCGGCATTCGGAAGGGGCTGGCCATCTGCCAGCCACTGGTAGGCGATGCCCATGCTGGGCACACCGTCGTCGTCCGTGACATGGGCCATGAGCGTTTGGCCCACCTTGGCTTCGCCGCTGATGCTGACCTGCCCCGGCTGGTTGGCGGCAGCCGGGTTGGACGGCGCTGGTGCTGGCGCTGGTGCTGGCGCCGGAGCGGGTGCCGGAGCGGGGGAAGGTGCCGGGGCGGGGGGCGGCACGGGATTGGCCGGCTCCGGAGCCGCTGGCGAAGGTGGCACGAGAGGGGCGATGGCTGCGGGCGCCGGGACGACGGACATGGGCGGCGGAGCCGCTGGCGGCTCGACCGTCGAGGCACCGTCGCCGCCACAGGCGCCGAGCAACGCGGACGCGGCAGCAAACGCCGCAGACAGACGAAGGCTTCGTTGTGGCTTTTTCTTCTTCATGGGGGTGTCACGGGAAGGGCAGACGCCTTGGATGGCGCACAATTCACATCAAAAGTTGCAGGCAGGAACCTGACAGCGCAGCGACCCATTGACTGAAAACGGCGCCATATGTGACTTTTTGCGTCGAATTGCTTTTTTTGTCACAACTTCGCATCGTCCTCGCTTCCTGCGTGCCAGCACATGCACGCGCCGCGCGGCTTCCGACGGCTGTGGCTCCCGTTCCCACTCCCTCTGTCAAAAACCATCGTTCCTGTTTGCGCGGAAACGAGGAAATCATGGGCGCCCCGAAGCAGAAGCAACACGCGTGCCTGACCAAGAACCGAGGGCAAACAAGGATCGCGCCTGCCGCCAAAAGACGCGTGCACGCGCCGGCCGCCTGCATGTCCACGCTGACGGATTGGCGATCGTCCCGGCCGCTGTGTCCAAGGCAAGGGCGGCACAGCTTCGGTCAGCGCAGCTGAGGCAAGCTGACGATGGCGTCGAGACCGACGGTGCGGCCATGGCGCACGCGGTTGATGAGCTGGATGCGCCCGCCCAGCGCCTGCGCGATTTCGTGGCAGATGGCCAGGCCCAGCCCCGAGCCGGAGCCGCCCGCGCCGGCGCTGAAGGGCTTGAACAGCCGCTCGGTCAGCTCAGGCGCAATGCCGGGGCCGTCGTCGGCGATGGTCAGGCACGCCTGCCCATCGGCGCTTTGCAGCCGCACGGCCAGCGTGCCGCCTGCGGGCGAATGGCGCACGGCGTTGTGCAGCAGGTTGCAGGTGAGTTCGCGCAGCATCCATTCGTGCGCGTGCAGGCTGACGGGGTCGGCGTGCAGGCTGAAGTCGAGGCCGCGCGCGGCGATCAGCGGCGACACGTCGAGCGCCACCTCGCGCACCACGGCGTCGAAGGCGGTGGCCTGGCCCGGTTGCCCGGCCTGCAACTGCACCTGCGCCACCTTCGCCAGCGCCAGCATCTGGTTGGCCAGGCGTGCGGCGCGATCGACGGTGCCTTCGATCTCGGCCAGCGCCTGGTGCGGCGGCAGGTCGCCCCGCCGGGCCGATTGCACCTGCGCCTTGAGCACGGCCAGCGGCGTGCGCAGCTGGTGCGAGGCGTCGCGCACGAAGCGCTTCTGGCTGGCCAGCAGATCGCCGTGGCGGCGCATGTGCTGGTTGGTGGCGGCGATCAGCGGTTGCAGCTCGCGCGGGGCGGCGGGCGCGGCGATGGGGCGCAGGTCGTCCTCGGCACGGGCTTGCACGTCGCGGCTGAGCTGGCGCACGGGCCGCGTGGCGCGCTGCACCACCCAGAACACGGTGGCGGCCATCAGCGCGATCAGCGCCGCCTGGCGCGCCAGCGTGTCCCACAGAATCTGCCGCGCCAGTGCGTGGCGGATCTCCAGCGTTTCGGCCACCTGCACCACGGCCATGGCGCGCCCGGTGGTGCTGGCCACGGGCTGCAACAGCACGGCCATGCGCACCGGCTCGCCGCGAAACACGCCGTCGTAAAAGTCCACCAGCGCGGCATAGGGCGGCTGCGCGGGGATCTGGCCGCGCCACAGGGGCAGGTCGTCGTGGCCGGCCAGCAGCACGCCCTGCGTGCTGGAGATGCGAAACGCCATGCGGCTGCGCACGTCGGCCTCGAACACGTCGAGCGCGGCGGGCGGCACGTGGGCTTGCAGGCGGGCGCTGTCGCCCTCGCCCTGCACGTCGATCCAGTCGCCCAGGCTCTTGGCAGAGGTAAGCAAGGTGCGGTCATACGCGGTGTGCAGCGCGCCCAGCGCCTGGTGGTAAAGGCTCCAGGTGTTGAAGCCGACGATGAGCAGCACCGGCAGCAGGATGCCCACCAGCAACTGGCGGCGCAGCGAAGATGACGCAGGCTTGGTCGGGTGCGCGCCGCTCATCCCGGCATCCGCAGCAGATACCCCAGCCCGCGCAGCGTGACCAGCTCCAGCCCGGTGCCGCCCAGCTTGCGGCGCAGGCGATAGGCCACCACTTCGATGGCGTCGTAGCGCACTTCAGCCTCGCCGGGAAAGACGTGCTCGAACAAACGCTCCTTGGCCACGGCCTGGCCGGGGCGCGCCAGCAGCGCGTGCATCAACGCCCCCTCGCGCGGGGTCAGCTCCATCGGTTCGCCATCCAGGTAGATGGCACCGCCCTCGCGGTCGTGGCGAATGCGCCCCGTGTGCACGCTGGCCGCGGGCGCGTTGTGGGAGCTTGGCGCTGCGCCGCGCCGGGCCAGCGCGCGCAGGCGCGCCTCCAGCTCGTCCAGATCGAAGGGCTTGGGCAGGTAGTCGTCGGCCCCTGCGTTCAGGCCCAGCACGCGGTCGCCCACGGTGCCGCGCGCGGTGAGGATGAGCACCGGCGTGCGCCAGCCGCGCGCACGCGCGGCGGCCAGCACCTGCAAGCCGTCCAGGCCGGGCAGCGACAAGTCGAGCACCACCGCGTCGGGCGCGCTCGCGCCCCAGCGCTGCAAGGCGGCGGGGCCGTCGCCCACGGCCAGCACGCCAAAGCCGCGCCGCGTGAGCGTGCGCGCCAGCGTGGCGCGCAGCGCGGCATCGTCTTCGACCACCAGCAGGTTCATGCGCGGCACGATAACGCAGCGCGGCAGCGCCAAGGCTTGCGGGTATGCCCTAGGCCAGCACGCCCGAAATGACAGCCAGTTGACAGCAGCGCGCCCGATCATGGTCCGATTCCAACCCCAACGAGGAGACTTGCCATGCGCCGCGACACTTTTCTGAAATCCCTGGCCGCGCTGGCCGCCGCAGGCGCGCTGCCCCAGGCCTGGGCGCAGGCTGCGCCCAACCTGAAGATGATGATTCCGGCCAACCCCGGCGGCGGCTGGGACACCACGGGCCGCTCGTTGGGCAAGGCCATGATCGACAGCAGGAACGCCGGCACCGTCACCTACGAAAACAAGGGCGGCGCGGCGGGCGCGCTGGGGCTGGCGCAGTTCATTCCCGGTGCCAAGGGCGACGGCCACCAGCTGATGGTGATGGGCGCGGTGATGCTGGGCGGGCTGATCGCCAGCCGCTCGCCGCTGAACCTGATGCAGCTCACGCCGCTGGCGCGGCTGACGACCGAATACAACGTCTTCGTGCTGCCGGCCAACTCGCCTTTCAGCAGCATGGCGGAGGTGATCGCGCAGCTGAAGAAAGACCCCGGCAGCGTGAAGTGGGGCGGCGGCTCGCGCGGGGCCACCGAGCACATCGCCGCCGCCATGATCGCGCGCGAAGTGGGCGTGGACCCGGCCAGGATCAACTACGTGGCGTTTCGCGGCGGCGGCGAGGCCACGGCCTCGATCCTGGGCGGCAACGTGACGATTGGCGGCTCGGGCTACAGCGAGTTTTCCGAATACATCGCCACCGGCAAAATGAAGCCGGTGGCCGTCACATCGGCGCAGCGGCTGGCAGCGGCCAAGGACATTCCCACGCTGAAAGAGCTGGGGCTGAACGTCGAGATTGGCAACTGGCGCGGCGTGTTTGGCGGCGCAGGCATCAGCCCTGAGCAGCGCAAGCTGCTGATCGACCGCGTGGTGGCCACCACCAAGACGGCAGAGTGGAAAGAGGCGCTGCAAAAGAACGACTGGACGCCCGCGCTGCTGACGGGCGATGCCTTTACCAAGTTCGTCGATGACGAGTTCGCCAACCTGCGGGCGATCATGGTGAAGTCGGGGATGGTTTCCGGCTGACACTAGGGCAGCCACTGGCCTATACACGCCTGCCTTCTTCTGCATGCAGCGCCAGTGGTGCCCGTCATTCCCGCGCAGGCGGGAATCCAGAGCCTGCGCCTGCGCCAACGCTGGATTCCCGCCTGCGCGGGAATGACGGGCGCCTTCACTACAAAAATCAGATGCAGCGCTTACCACACAAGCGCAAGCAGCTATCAATAAAAAAGCAACTTGCACCCCACACACGGCGCATTGCCCTTGAGGAGACGCTTTCATGAGCAGCCCCCAACCCAACATCCCGCTTGAGCTGCGGCCCGACCACCCTGAACCGGCCCACCCCTCGGGCAAGACGCTGCGCTGGGAGCTGGCCGTCGGCATCGGCGTGCTGCTGATCGGCGTGGGCATCGGCATTGGCGCGATCGACATTCCGTCCGAGGCCGGTTATGGCGGCGTGGGCTCCAACTTTCTGCCCTGGGTGATCGCCCTTGCGCTGGTGGCGTGCGGCGGCGTGCTGACCTGGGAGGCGCTCACGGGCGGCTTTCGCAGCATGGAAGAAAGCCCGGGCGACGAACACCCTTACTGGATGGGCTTTGTGTGGGTGTCTGCCGGGCTGCTGCTGAACGCGGCGCTGCTGGAGCACATCGGCTTTGTCGTCAGCTGCGCGCTGACCTACCTGCTGGCCGTGCAGGGCCTCAAGCGCGCCTACGGCAAGCCGCACAACACCTGGCTCACCGACTTTCTCGTCGGCATGGCGATTGCCGCGCCGGTGTATTGGCTGTTCGTGCAGTTTCTGGCGATCAACCTGCCGGGGCTGACGTCAACCGGGTGGATTTGAAGCCATGGAAACCTTCGACCTTCTGCTGCAAGGCTTCGGCACCGCGCTGACGCTCACCAACCTGCTGTGGGCGCTGTTTGGCTGCGCCCTCGGCACCGCCGTGGGCGTGCTGCCCGGCATTGGCCCGGCCACCACGGTGGCCATGCTGCTGCCCATCACGGCCAAGGTGGACATCACCGCGTCGATGATCTTCTTTGCCGGCATTTACTACGGCGCGATGTACGGCGGCAGCACCACCTCCATCCTGCTCAACACGCCGGGCGAGACAGCCAGCATGGTCACGGCGATGGAGGGCAACAAGATGGCCAAGAACGGCCGCGCGGGGCAGGCGCTGGCCACGGCGGCCATTGGCTCGTTCGTGGCGGGCACGGTGGCCACGGTGGTGGTCACGCTGTTTGCGCCGGTGGTGGCCGACTACGCGGTCAAGCTCGGGCCGCCCGAATATTTCCTGCTGATGGTGCTGGCCTTCACCACCGTGAGCGCGGTGCTGGGCAAGAGCACGGTGCGCGGCCTCACGGCGCTGTTCATCGGCCTGGGCGTGGGCCTGGTGGGCATGGACCAGATCAGCGGGCAGCCGCGCTACACCGCAGGCAAGGCCGAGTTTCTGGACGGCATCGAGATCGTGCTGGTGGCCGTGGGCCTGTTTGCCGTGGCCGAGGTGCTGCACGCGGCGCTGTTCGAGGGCCGCGTCAAGGAAACGCAAAACAAGCTCACCCGCGTGTTCATGGACCGGCGCGACTGGCGGCGCAGCGTGCCCGCGTGGCTGCGCGGCGCGGCCATCGGCGCGCCGTTTGGCTGCATTCCGGCAGGGGGCACGGAGATTCCCACCTTCCTGTCCTACGCCACGGAGAAAAAGCTCGCCAAGGGCGAAGACCGCGCCGAGTTCGGCACCAAGGGCGCCATCGAAGGCGTGGCCGGGCCTGAAGCGGCCAACAACGCCACCGTGACCACGGCGCTGATTCCGCTGCTCACGTTGGGCATTCCCACCAGCAACACCACGGCCATCCTGCTGGGCGCGTTCCAGAACTACGGCATCCAGCCCGGGCCGCAGCTGTTTGCCACCTCGGCCGCACTGGTGTGGGCGCTGATTGCGTCGCTGTACATCGGCAACGTGATGCTGCTCATCCTGAACCTGCCGATGGTCGGGCTGTGGGTGAAGCTGCTGCGCATCCCCAAGCCGCAGCTGTATGCGGGCATCCTGATCTTCGCCACCGTGGGCGCTTACGGCATGCGGCAAAGCGCGTTCGACTTGTTTTTGCTCTACGCCATCGGGGCCATCGGCGTGGTGATGCGGCGCTTTGACTTTCCCACCGCGCCCGTCGTCGTCGGCATGATTCTTGGCCCCTTAGCCGAAGCGCAGATGCGCAACGCGCTGTCGATTGGCGAAGGCAAGTGGACGGTGTTTCTGGAACGCCCCATGTCGCTCACGCTGCTGATCGTCATCCTCAGCGTGCTGGTGTTGCCGCGCGCCGCCCGGTGGTGGGGCGCGCGTAAACAAAACGGTTAATCACCACGGCGACAATGCGGGCTGCCTTTCAAGGAGCCCCCTCATGTCCCGTGGCGACATTGACCCGGCCGCTGCCCCACTCACCGCGCTGATCGTCGGCACCGGCTTCGGCGGGCTGGGCATGGCCATCGCGCTCAGGCAAGCGGGCATCAACGACTTTCTGCTGCTGGAAAAAGCCGACGACGTGGGCGGCGTGTGGCGCGACAACACCTACCCCGGCGCCGCCTGCGACGTGCCCTCGCACCTGTATTCGTACTCGTTCGAGCCCAACCCGCGCTGGTCGCGCGCCTTTGCGCCGCAGGCGGAAATTCACGACTACCTGCGCCACTGCGCCGACAAGTACGCGCTGCGCCCGCGCATCCGCTTCGGTGCCGAGGTGGCCGAGGCGCGCTATGACGAGGCAGCGCAACTCTGGCAGGTGCAGCTCGCCAGCGGCGAGACGCTGGCGGCGCGCCTGTTCATCAGCGCCGTCGGCCAGCTCAGCCGCCCGGCGCTGCCGGCCATCGAGGGCTTGAGCAGCTTTCAGGGGCCGACGTTTCACTCGTCTGGCTGGGATCACGGCGTCGATCTGACGGCCAAGCGCGTGGCGGTGATCGGCACCGGCGCGTCGGCCATCCAGTTCGTGCCGGCCATCGTCGATCGCGTGGCGCACCTGAGCCTGTTCCAGCGCTCGGCCGCCTACGTGCTGCCGCGCCCCGACCGCGCCTACACCGACGCCGAGCGCGAGCGTTTCGCGCGCCAGCCCTGGCGCATGAAGCTCAAGCGCCTGTGGATCTACCTCAGCCACGAAGTGCGCGCGTTCGGCTTCACGCGCTTCACGGGGTTGCTCGGGCCGCTGGCAAAAGCGCCGTTCAACCGCTTTCTGCAGCGCGAGGTGGCTGACCCGGCGTTGCGCGCCAAGCTCACGCCCGACTACCCCATCGGCTGCAAACGCATCCTGCTGTCCAACGACTACCTGGCGGCCATGACGCGCCCGCAGCTCGATGTGGTGACCACACCGATTGCCCGCGTCGTGCCCGAAGGCGTGCAGACGCAAGACGGCACGCTGCACCGCGCCGACGTGCTGATCTACGGCACCGGCTTTGCCGCCACCGAGTTTCTGGCACCGATGCGCATCAGGGGCCGCGGCGGCCAGTGGCTGCACGACGCCTGGGCCAACGGCGCAAAGGCCCACATGGGCCTGACGGTGCCGGGCTTTCCCAACCTGTTCATGCTCTACGGCCCCAACACCAACCTGGGCCACAACTCCATCGTCTACATGCTGGAGAGCCAGATCGCGCACGTCATGCGCTGCCTGCGCGCCATGCGCGAGACGGGCGCCAGCGCCATCGAGGTGCGCGCCGCGCCGTTCGAACGCTACAACCGGCGCATCCAGCAGCGCCTGACGGGCACCGCCTGGCAAGGCTGCCAGAGCTGGTACGTGGACGCGCAAGGCCGCAACACCGTCAACTGGCCCGGCTTCACGCTCGGCTATCGCGCACTGCTGCGCACCAGCGGCATGGGTGCCTACCGCTTCACGCAGCCGCTGCCTGCCGAGCTGGCAGGCGTGCCCGGCACGCGCGTGCTGCCGCCACCCGGCGCGCTGGAAGCCGTCAGCGCCGCCAGCCTGCGCGTGTTTCTGCGCCACGCCTTTCGCGCCGTGATCGGCCCGCCGCGCAATGCCGTCGGCCAGCGCGCCGTGCTGCGCTGGCTCACGCCGCTGATGCTGGGCACACGCGGTGCCACGCGGCGGCGCGGCACGCTGGGCGGCGTGCCAGTGGACGAAGTGCGGCCCGCCAGCGCCGCTGCGCCCGGCGCGTTGCTGTACCTGCACGGCGGTGCCTTCTGCCTGGGCGGCCCCGATTCGCACCGCGCCATCAGCACCCGGCTGGCGGCAGCCAGCGGCCTGCCGCTGTGGCTGCCCGACTACCGGCTGGCACCCGAGCACCCCTACCCCGCCGCCGTCGACGACGCCCTGGCCTGCTGGCAGGCCCTGCGTGCGCAGGGCCTGGCACCGGGACAGATCGTGCTGGCGGGCGACTCAGCCGGCGGCAGCCTGGCGCTGGCACTGGCCCTGCGGCTCAAAAACCTGGGCGAGCCGCCCGCCGCTGGTCTGCTGCTGATATCGCCGCTGGTCGATCTGTCGCTGGACGGCCCCAGCATCGCCAGCCACGCGCTGGACGACCCGATGATCCGTCCCGACTGGCTGCACCAGGCCGGCACCTGGTACGCCTGCCCGCCCGATGCCGCCGAACACCTGCCGCTGCATGCCGACCTGAGCGGCCTGCCGCCCATGCTCATTCAGGTGGGCGAGCAGGAAGTGCTGCTGTCCGACGCCACACGCCTGACCCAGCAGGCGCTGCGCTACGCCCTGCCCTGCACGCTGGAGCTGCACGCCCAGCGCTGGCACGTGTTTCAGTTGCAGGCGCTGCAACTGGGCAGCGCGCGCGCCGCGCTGGAGACGCTGGGGCAGACGGCGCGCGCGTGGGTTGACGCGGCGGGCGTGGATGCGCCTTCAAAAACCTGAATACCGAACAGCCGGACGCAGAGGACGCAAAGAATTCGCAGAGGACGCAAAAAACAAATACTCATAAAAATATAGCTCCTTGCGCTTTATTAAAAAGCGCAATCGGGCGATTTCACACTTATCGTTTTCTTGTCTCATGACGGTGCCAACCATGCCAAAGAAAACTCCCTCCCCCGCTGGGGGAGGGTTGGGGTGGGGGCTGACCACGCCACCAAACACGTAACCAGCTCTCACCCCTGCCTTCCCCATCCAACCAAGGACGACGCCCATCGCACGAACACGCCCCCTGAAAAGCTGAACTCTTTTGCACCCTCTGCGAATCCCCTGCGTCCGACTGCTCCGCTGTCCATCTGTTCCGCCACCTGCCACTGCCCCCCATGACCACCACCCCACCCGAACCCCGCCCCTGCGTCTTCATCTCCGGTGCCGCCGCCGGCATTGGCCGCGCCACGGCCAAACTGTTTGCCGCGCGCGGCTGGTTCGTGGGCGCGGGCGATGTCGATGCCGCCGCGCTGGCCACGCTGGCCGATGAACTGGGCGCGGCGGTCATGACCCAGCCGCTCGACGTCACCCGCACCGCCGACTGGGACGCCGCACTGGCCACCTTCCACGCGCGCACCGGGCGGCTCGACGTGCTGGTCAACAACGCCGGCGTCCTCATCAGCGGCCCGTTCGAGGCCAGCCCGCTCATCAAGCACCAGGCACAGATCGCCGTCAACGTGGATGGCGTAGTCAACGGCTGCCACACCGCGCACCGCTACCTGGCGACCACGCCGGGTGCGCGCGTCATCAACCTGGCCTCCAGCGCGGCGCTGTACGGGCAGGCGTCACTCGCCGGCTATTCGGCCACCAAGTTCTTCGTCAAGGGCCTGACCGAAGCGCTCAACATCGAATGGCAGCCGCAAGGCATCCGCGTGTTCGACCTGCTCCCGCTCTTCGTGCAGACCGCCATGGTGCAAGACATGGACGCGCGCAGCATCCAGCGCCTAGGCGTGCGCCTCACGCCCGACGACGTGGCCGCCGTCATCTGGAAAGCCGCGCACTACAAGGGCTGGAGCAAGGTGCATTGGACGGTGGGCCTGCAAGCCGCCGTGCTGTACCGGCTGGGCGACATCACGCCGAGCTGGATCAATCGGGCGGTGGCGCGGTTGATTGCGTGAGCGGCTGGCCCCGGTATGTGTCAAGGCGTGGCCACGCAACGTGATGGTGATTGGTGAGCGCGAGTGACGCGTTTTTTCGGGCGTCTGGTTGAGGCACGTTATAGTCATTTACAGGGCAGTGGCGAACATCGATAGGCGCAACAAGCGGCCATTGGGACCTGCCGCATACGGACGAGCACTTCGCATCCGATGGCTGGAAGGCGTCAATCGGCCTTCGGCTCTCCGTCGGGCTCCACCACGGTGTCGGGCAGGTCGATGAGCTGGTCGTAAGAAAAGACCATTGACGTGATTTCTCCGCGAACCGCCTCGACGCCGCTCATGTCGTACTCCTTGTGGCCCGTCCTGCCGTATCGCGCTTGGTGCTCAACATCCGCCCAGAGGTTTGGCCACAAGGCGGTTGTTGACTTCCGCGCTTCGAGTTGCTTACGGTCTTCGATATGCATGGGCAGAGCGATCTGGAAGACGTGGTTGCTGAGCTGCAAGATGAACTGCATGTAGAGGCAGTCGTCGGCGCTGTCCGGCTTGCGCCGCAGCAGGCAGCAGGCCACGCGGTCGTTGGGAAGCGGGCCGGGCGCGAGCTGGTAGAGGACGCGCAGCGGCCGGTAGGGGTAGCTCTCGAACGTGTGGGTCGGCAGAAGAATCCACTTCTTCAAGTGGTCGCACCTCTGTTCCTCCTCGGGAGGCATGATGGCAATCGCCATCTTCACCAGGCACTTGAAGACACCCATGGGTACGTAGGCTGGCCGATCGAGCGTGAGCCGGACGGTCCGGTTTGCCTCGTCGACCTCGTGGCGGACATCATTGACGTCCATAAGAATCTTGAGCTCGTGCCGAACGGCACCCGCACCCGTTTCGGCCGGCGTGGAAGCCACGGTGGCGTCGATGCGGAACTTCTGGTCGTTGGACTTGATGGAGGGGACGCCCTTCTTGCCTTTGATGCGCCCCAAGGTCCGCCACGGATGCGTCCACTTGGCGAAGTCGTCCTCCACCCACTTGGCGAAGCCACCATTGCAGGTGTCGCATTCCTCATAATCGAAGAGCCAGTCGTTGCCCACTTGGTCCGGGATGGCGTGGGCCAGCTTCTTGAATTTCACCTCCGGGGCGGCACGGCCGCAGTAGCGGCACAACCTCTTTGACTTGTCGCCGAGGTAGACGGCATCGCTGCCCGGCTGAAAGGCATAAAGGCTGACAATGTCGTAGCGGGAGCAGAACCATTCCAGGCGCTCAACAATGTCTCTCTGGATGTCCGCGCGGAACTGCGCAGGGGCTGTTTCGGTGTACTGCGTCATGGCTTAGTTACTGGGCCAAATCGGCCTACCTTTCATTGGGAAGATGGGGAGATCGCGTTGGCCAATGATGCCTATTTGAGTCGGAACTTGAAGAACTTGGATGGGGATCCCTCCGGCTACCGGCTGACAGCTTCTTGGCCGTAAGAAGCCGCTCAGAGGCGTGGCGCGAAGGACAGCTGCCGCCACAAAACCGCCCCCTCACACCAACCTCTCAATCCTCCTGTACCGCCACACCAGCCGGTAAAACGCGCTTTGCAGCACCAGCATGGTGATGAACACCACCGGGTAGCCCATCCACACGCCGTCCAGGCCAAAGCGGGCGCTCAGGAAATGCGCGGCCGGCAGCTGCACCAGCAGGATGCAGCCGACCGCAATGGCCACGGGCACCATCACGGTGCCGCTGGCACGCATCACGCCGGCGATCACGGCCTGCATGCCGAACACCACCGAACTCCACAGCATGATGTGCAGCAGGCCTTCGGCCATCTGGCGCACCGGCTCGTCGGTGAGGAAGAAGCCCAGCAGCCAGGGTGCCAGCAGATAGCCCGCCGCTACCAGCGCGCCGGTGACGAGAACGTTGAGCAGCAGGCCGGTGCGCACGATGTCGCCCAGCCGCTCGGCCTTGCCTGCGCCGATGAACTGCGCGCCCAGGATGGACGCCGTGATGGCAATGGACAGCGCCGGGAACTGCACGTAGTTGACGATCTGGTTGACCGCGCCATAGGCCGCCGTGGCATCGGCACCATAGCGGTTGACGAGGCCCAGGATGACCAGTTCGGCCATGGAGATGGTGACCATCTGCACGCCGGTGGGCACGCCGATGCGCAGCACGCCCTTGAGCAGCTTGGGGTCGATCCACGGGGCGCGGCGCAAGGCGGCGTCGGGTGCCAGTGGGTGCCGGGTGCGCACGAGGTAGATGAGCAGGAAGGTGAGCGCGATGGCAAACGACACCAGCCCGGCCACCGCCGCGCTGACCACGCCCAGTTGCGGCAGGCCGCCCCAGCCGCGGATGAGCGCCGGGGTCAGCAGCAGGCCGATGCCGGTGGAAACCAGCAGCGCGTACAGCGGCGTGAGCGTGTCGCCCACGCCGCGCAGCAACTGCGTGTAGAGGATGAACACCAGCAGCAGCGGCATGGTGAGCATCATCACGCGGGCGTAGGCGACAGCGTCGGCCAGCACTTCGGGCGGCGTGCCCAGCGCCTGTAGCGCGGGCCGTGCGAACAACTCGCCCAGCACCGCAGCCAGCAGGCCGATCAGGCCGCCCATGGCCAGCGCGGTGCCGGCAATCGCCTTCACCTTGGCCGGCTCGCGCGCTCCCCAGGCCTGGCCGATCAGCACCGAGGCACCCGCGCCCACGCCGATGACCAGCGCGACGAAGAAGAACACCACCGGAAACATGCCCGCCACCGCGGCCAGCGAGCGCGTGCCCAGCATCTGGCCGATGTAGACGGCGTTGACGCTGCCCGACAGCGATTGCAGGATGTTGGCCAGCACCATGGGCCCCAGGAAGGCCACGTAGGTGCGCCAGAGCGGGCGCGTGGTCAGGCCCGGATCGCGGACACGGCCACGCGGCTGGCCGGCACCGGGCGCATCGGGCGCGGATGAAGGAGGGGAAGACACGAGAGGTTCCTGAAAGAAGCCGCCCCAATGGGGCTGACGCGGCGGAAGCGGTTTATACGCCGGTCGGCGCAAACACGTCGCGTCCCAGCCAGGGCAGGTGGGTGCGCACGTCGGCGTGGCACGTCGGCGTGGTCGCTGGTGGCGTCGGGCGGGTCGAGCGTGGGTTCGGTCAGAAAGCGCTCGCGGCTCGGGCAGCCGCGAGCCAGTTGCTGCAACTGCTCCAGATCGACGCGGCGCGTGGGCGCGTTGTCGTGCAGGCGGTCGAGTTGCGGCAGGTACTCGGCGAGGCGCGGCTGGGGCAATTGCTCGACCAGTGTGGCAAAGCACGTCCATTCGGCCCGCGCGGCTTCGGGCGCGGGCATGGTGCCGGACGCAGGATGGCGAGCAAGCTCTTGACGTGCGCGGCTTCCAGAAACTTCAGGCCGCCCAAGGCGGCGCGCTATTCGCCGTCGTCCACGCTGGCCGACCAGCGGCTTCCCCAAGCGCCGCGCCGCTGCTCGTCCAGCGCGCGGCGGTCGCGCTTGGTGGGGCGGCCCTGCACCATGGCCAGCGATGGCTCGGGGGCCAGGCGACGCTCGGCGGCGGCCTGCTCGCGCGCGGCCACGCTGGCGGGTGTTTCGGCATAAAGCTGCTGGGCCTGGGGCGCGGGGCCGCGCATGGCGCTCAAGCCCAGCACCTGCACTTCGCGCGTCACCGGGCCTTGCCGCACCGTCACCATGTCGCCCGCTTTCACCTCCCGCGCGGGCTTGACGGCCTGCCCCGCCACCAGCACGCGCCCGCGCTCGATCTCCTGCACGGCCAGCGCCCGCGTCTTGTAAAAGCGCGCGGCCCACAGCCATTTGTCGATGCGTTGCCTGTCCAGCGGTTCTGCCATGAGGGGGATTGTGCAGGGGAGGGGCGGAGCCGGAAAAGTCGTGAGGTGACTTGAATCGCTGCGGGTCATATTCCCCGCCGCTTGCGGCGTTTCAAGCAACAGCGCCATGGCGCTGTGATGCGAAGCGGCGAATACCCCGCAGCTTGCTGCGGGGAGGTTTATTGAAAAGCTATTTTTATAGCTGCTTGCGTACGTTACTTCTTGTTTTCATATACAAAAGTACCTGAAAACATTTTAAAACGTACGCAACCAGCTCCTATTTTTATCAATCCTGCCTGTCAGGCCTGATCGTCACAGCGGTCCACCACGGGCGTGCCTTCGGCCACGGCGTCGCCTTCCATCACGGCGGCGCGGGCCAGCAGGTGCGATGCCACGGGCAGCGTGATCATGAGGTAGGCCACGATGAGGCCCAGCCGCCAGCCCCAGGACCAGCCTGCGTGCACCAGGAAGGCACCCACGCAGATGCTCATCAGCGCCAGGGTAACGGCCTTGGTGGCCGCGTGCTGGCGCGAGAGCGCGTCGGGCAGCGTGGTCACGCCCAGCGCGGCGGCCACCAGCAGCACGCCGCCCACCGCGATGAGCACCGCCGCCAGCAGGGCAAAGAGCGCGCTCATGCCTCGGGCTCCTGCGGCTTGTGCGGCGGCGGGTTGTGGCGCGCGAGCGCGCTGCGCTGGATCAGGCGCGACCAGCCCACCGTGCCCACAAAGCCCACCAGCGCCAGGCCGATGCCCACGTCGATGTACACCGTGCGCCCGGTGAGCAGCGACGCGGCCACGCACAGCGCCAGCGCGCCGGCCAGCAGGATGTCGAGCGCGATCACGCGGTCGGTGCGGGTGGGCCCGCGCGCCACGCGCCAGGCGGCCAGCGCGCAGGCCACGCCCACGCACAGCACCAGGAACAGGGTGGCCGCATGCACGGCGTCGTTCATGCGCGTTCTCCAAACAGCACCACCAGCCCGGGCTCGAACTGGGCGCGCACGTCGGCGATGACGGCGTCCACGTCGGACGCGTCGAGCACGTGCATGAGCAGCTCGCGCTTGTCCATGTCGATGTCTACCGTGGTGGTGCCGGGGGTGAGGGTGATCATGCAGCCCAGCAGCGACGCGCCCATGGGCGACATGGGCTGAAAGCGCATGCGCACGAAGGCGGCGGGCGGCAGCTCGCCGCGTCCCAGCCGCCTGCGCAGCACGACCTTGAGCGTGGCCACGCCCGACATGACCACGGCCCACAGAAAGCGCAGCGTGAGGGTGATGGCGGCAAGCAGCTTGTTCATGGCATGCCCAGCGTGCGCGCCGCGGCCTGCGCATAGGCCATGAGCGGCTGCGGGTTGAAGCTGATGGCCAGCGTGAGCGCCGCCAGCGAGAGCGAGGCCGCATAGGCGGGCCACAGGCGGGCAGCAGAAAGCGGCTGCCAAGGGCGGTCTTGCGGCGCTTGCGGGTGGGCTTTCCAGAAGGCTTCCATCCAGATCTTCATCATCGAATACAGCGTGAGCATGCCCACCAAAAGCGCTGCTGCCGTCCACACCAGGCGGCCTTGCGCCAGCGTGCCTTGCAGCACGAGCAGCTTCGACCAGAAGCCCGACAGCGGCGGTATGCCCACCAGCGACAGCGCAGGGATGGCGAACATCACCGCCAGCAGCGGGCGCACCGCATACAGCCCGCCGATGCGGCGCAGGTCGTAGCTGCCGGTGAGGGCAAAGATGATGGCCGCCACCAGAAACAGGTTGGCCTTCACGATGATGTGGTGCAGCGTGTAGAACAGCGCCGCCGCGTTGCCCTGCTCGCCGCCCACGGCGATGGCCAGCAGGATGTAGCCGATCTGGCTGATGATGTGAAACGCCAGAATGCGCCGCATGTCCCAGTGATAGGCCGCGCCCAGCACGCCAAAGATCATGGTGGCCGTGGCCACCCAGCCCAGCGCTTCGTACAGCACCTGCGGCGTGGGCGCAAACACGTCGCCCATCGCGCGCAGCACGGCGTAGGCACCCACCTTGGTGAGCAGGCCCGCAAACAGCGCCAGCACGCCGCCCGGCAGGCCGGGGTAGGCCGAGGGCAGCCATGCGTACACCGGGAAAGAGCCGGCCTTCACCAGAAACGAGATCAGCAGCAGCGTGAGCACCGGCAGCGCCACGGCGGCGGGCACCTGCGCCCAGTGCGTTTGCAGCGCCGAAAACGCCAGGTGGCCCGACGCGCCATACACCAGCGTCACCCCCGCCAGCAGCATCAGCGTGCCGAACAGGTTGAGCACCATGTACTTGAAAGCGCCGTCGATGTGGTGCCGCCGCCCGCCCATGGCCAGCAGGCCCAGCGAGCAGATCAGCATGACCTCGAACCACACGTACAGGTTGAACAAGTCCGCCGTGGCAAACGCCCCGCCCACGCCCGCCAGCAGGCCGTGAATCAGCGGCAGGCGCACGGGCGATGCCACGCCGGGGTCGGCATCGCTTTCCAGAAACACCAGGCTGGCCAGGCCCATGATGGCGGTAATCAGCACCATGGCCGCGCCCAGCCTGTCCACCCGAAAGCCGATGCCGAAAGGCAGCGCCCAGCCGCCAAAGGCCTCTTGCGCGGGCGCGTCCGCATTCGCCGCGCCCACCAGCGCCAGCGCACAGCCCAGCAAGGCCAGCGCGCCGGCAAAGCTGATCGCCTTCTGCAGCGCCGGCCTGTCGTGCAAGGCCGCCGTGAGCGCCGCCGTGAGCAGCGGCACCAGCACGGGCGTGACGGCCAGTGCGCTCATGCCGCGCGCTCCTGCGCCTGATGTTCGGCGGCCACGTCTGCCGGGCCGTCGGTGGACAGCGGGGGCTTGACCGGGTCGGTCTCGGGCGGCTCGGCATCGCGCAACACGTCCACGTCGTCGCCCGCGCCCTGCTTGACCAGGCCCACCAGCATCACCAGCGACAGGCAGGCCAGCGCAAAGCCGATGACGATGGCGGTGAGCACCAGCGCCTGCGGCAGCGGGTTGGCCGCAGCGGCGGGCAGCGCGTCTGCGCCCAGCTCGATCACGGCGGGCGCGGCGCTGCCCACGCGGCCCGTGCTCAGCACCAGCAGGTTCACGCCGTTGCCCAGCAGCATCAGGCCCAGCACGCAGCGCAGGATGTCGCGCGAGAGCATGAGGTAGGTGCCCGCCACCAGCGTGCACCAGATCGCCAGCGCCATCAGCCAGGTCATGCGCGCCCCTCTCGCCGCACGTCGTGCGCGTGCTCGTCCTGGCCCAGCAGCTCCAGCGAATAACCGGCCACACCGCCCCACACGCACAGGTAAACGCCCAGGTCGAACATCAGCACCGTGGACACGGGCAGCGTGGCAAAGCCCAGCGGAATGTCCCACCACAGGTGGTGCAGAAAGGGCTGGCCTTGCAGCAGCGCCGGCATGCCCGAAGCCGCGCCCACCAGCACGCCCGACGCGGCCAGCCGCAGCGGCGAGCCAAAGGGCAGCCGCCTGCCAGCCGGGGCCGTGCCCCGCGCCACCGCCCACAGCACCGACGCGCTGGCCGCCAGCAGCCCGGCAATGAAGCCGCCGCCCGGTTCGTTGTGCCCGCGCAGCAGCACGGTGAGCGAGGCCGTCAGCATGAGCCAATACAGCGGCACGCACACGTTCTCCAGAATCACCACGCGTTCGTTCAGCTTCATGGGCGCATTTCCTCGTGCTTGTCGTCTGGTTCGCCCTGCTTTCGGGTGGACATCAGCAAGGGCAGCGCCGCCACCAGCGCAAGAAAGATCACGCTGATCTCGCCCAGCGTGTCCAGCGCGCGGAAGTCCACCAGGATCACGTTCACCACGTTGCGCCCGTGCGCGGCAGGCAGGCTCTCGCGGCCATAGAAGTCCGACAGCGCAGGGTTGAAAGGCTGGCCGCTCACCAGCAGCAGCACGCCCACCACCACGGTGGCAAACGCCATCGCCGCCAGCAGCGCGCCCCAGCGCACCTGCGTTTCCGGCAGGCTGACAAAGCGCCCCTTGCGGCGCAGCAGCAGCAGCACCGAGGCCAGCACGATCACCAGCACCGTCTCCACCGAGAACTGGGTGAAGGCCACATCGGGCGCGCCCGCATACATGAACATCATGGCGCTGCCATAGCCCACCAGCCCCGCCGCCAGCACCAGCGCCAGCCGCACCTGCATGGCCATGGACAGCACCGCGCCCATCGCCACCACCAGCGTGGCCACCCATGCGCCTGCCGGCGGCGTTTGCCAGGCCGGCCAGGCGCGCTCAGACAGCATCAGCAGCGGCACCGCCGTGCCCACGGCCACCGACAGCACCAGCCAGGTGGTGTAAGCCGTCAGCCGCCCGTTTTGCAGCCAGCGCGTGCTGCGCGCGGCCAGCTGCGGAATCCAGCCCAGCGACAGCCGATACACATGGCTCAGCCCCAGCGGCTCGATGGGCGAGACCACGGCGCTGAAGATGCGGTGCAGCCGGTCCCAGAAATGAAACACCAGCGCGCCGATGGCCAGCGTCAGCGCCACCGTGCCCAGCCCTGCCGCCAGCCCCGGCCCACCCACGGCCAGTGCCACCGGCACCGCACCGCCGCCCGGCAGCAAGGCCGCCGCAGCGGCAGCCACCAGCGGCTCGGCCACCTGCGGTGCCAGCCCCAGCAGCAAACCCAGGCAGGCCAGCGCCAGCGGCGGCAGCACCAGCGCCCAGCCGCATTCGTGCGCGTGCGGCGGCGTCACGTTCACGCCCGGGTGCCGCCAGAAGATGCGGATCGCCGCCACCCCGGCCACGGCCACGGCCACCACGCTGAACACGCTGTTGGCCACGCCTGACAGCGCCAGCACGCCCGCGCCCGACTTGGCCGCCAGCAACACCTCCTTGGCGATGAAGCCGAAGGTGGCCGGCACGCCCGCCATCGACAGCCCGCCCAGCAGTGCCGCCGCCGCCGTCCACGGCATGGCGCGGCGCAGCATGCCCAGCCGGTCGATGTCGCGCGTGCCCGTGCCGTGGTCGACATTGCCCGCCACGAAGAACAGCGTGGCCTTGTACAGCGCGTGCGCCAGCAGCAGCGTGGGCACGGCAATGGCCGCCTGCGGCCCCGGCACGCCCACCAGCATCACCAGCGTGCCCAGCGTGGCCACGGTGGACCAGGCCAGGATGCGCTTCAAGTCGCGCTCGCGCAGCGCCAGCAGCATGCCCCAGGCAGCCGTGACCGAGCCCACCACCTGCAAGGTGGTGCGCCAGCCTTCGAAATCGGTCATGCCCGCATCCAGCCGCGCCACCAGGTACACGCCCAGCTTCACCATGGTGGCCGAATGCAGATAGGCCGACACCGGCGTGGGTGCCGACATGGCGTTGGGCAGCCAGAAGTGGAACGGAAACTGCGCGCTCTTGGTAAACGCCCCCAGCAGCACCAGCCCCACCGCCAGCACGAACATCGGCGTGGGTGCCATGCCCGGCAGCAGCTGCACCAGCTCGCTGATGCGCGCCGTGCCCGCCATCTGCCACAGCAGGATGAAACCCGCCAGCATGGCCAGCCCGCCGGTGAAAGTGACCATCATGGCCTGCTGGGCCGACTTGCGGCTGGCCTCATCCTGGTGGTTGAAGCCCACCAGCAGATAAGACAGCAGGCTGGTCATCTCCCAGAAAAGAAACAGCACGATCAGGTGGTCGGCCGTCACGCAGCCCGCCATGGCCAGCGCAAAAGCCGTCAGCAGCACATACAGCCGGCGCTGCTGCGGGTGCCCGGCCAGATACCCGCCCGCGTAGACGAACACCGCCGTGCCAATGCCCGTGATCATCAGCAGCATCACCGCCGCCAGCCCGTCCACCCGCAGCGCAAACGGCATGTCGATGGCGGCAATCCAGTTCCACACCGCCACGGCAGGCAAGGGCTGCGTCAGCAGCAGCCAGGCCACCGCCGCCAGCGCCGCCGCAGGCAACGCGCACCAGGCGGCGCGCTCGGCCAGCGTCATCGCCTGGCCCGGCAAACGCGGATCCACCCCCGCCATCAGCACGCCCCTTGCATGGGCAGGGCCAAGCGGTGCCCACCGGCGCGCGCGCGCAGCGGCGTCAGTGGCTCAAACAGGGGGATCAAAGGGTGCGCGCAGACCATTTGCAAAAAGTTTAACTTACCCACTTCACCCCACCACGGCCGTGGGGCATGCGCTAACAAGCCGCCGTTCACTCTTTTATCGATAGCTTTCGGCGCCCGGTGCCAAGACGCCCGCGCTACGATGCCGCATGCCCGCGCCCCCCGCCTCTTCGCCTGACGAACCCGCGCTGCCGCGCGATGCGCAGTCCATCCTTGAGCTCGCCGCGCGCTCGCTGTTCGAGCGCTTTGCCAGCGCCAGCGAAGGCATGCTGCTGGTCGACCGCGATGCCCGCGTGGTCTGGATCAACGAACCCTATCGCCGCTACCTGCCCGCGCTGGGCTTCGCGCGCGAGGAAGACTTCGTCGGCCACCCTGCGTCCAGCGTCATCCAGAACACGCAGATGCACCAGGTGCTCAAGACCGGCCAGCCCATCCTGATCGACCTGCTCAGCAACAAGGCCGGCACCTTCGTGGTCAGCCGCATTCCGCTGCGCGACGAGGCGGGCGACGTCATCGGCGCTTTGGGCATCGTGCTGTTCGACCACGCCGCCACCGCCCTGCAGCCGCTGGTGGCCAAGTTCACCCGCATGCAGCAAGAGCTGCACGAGGCGCAGCGCCAGCTCGCCGACAAGAAAACCGCCGGCGCGCACGGCAGCAGGCAATCGCGCCACACCTTTGCCAGCTTCGTGGGCAGCAGCCCGGCAGCGGTCGAGGTCAAGCGCCAGGCGCGGCGCGCGGCGCAGTCGCACAGCCCGGTGCTGCTGCTGGGCGAAACCGGCACCGGCAAGGAGCTGCTGGCGCACGCCATCCACGCCGCCTCGCCACGCGCGGGCGGGCCGCTGGTCAGCATCAACATCGCCGCCGTGCCCGACACCCTGCTGGAGGCCGAATTCTTCGGCGTCGCCCCCGGCGCCTACACCGGTGCCGAGCGCAAGGGCCGCGCGGGCAAGTTCAAGCTGGCCGACGGCGGCACGCTGTTTCTCGACGAGATCGGCGACATGCCGCCCGGCGTGCAGGCCAAGCTGCTGCGCGCGCTGCAGGAAGGCGAAATCGAGCCGCTGGGCAGCAACCAGCTCGTGCCCTTCGACGCGCGCATCGTCGCCGCCACCAGCCGCGACCTGCCCGCGCTGGTGGCGTGCGGCGACTTTCGCGAAGACCTGTACTACCGCCTGAACGTGCTGCCCATCCGCGTGCCGCCGCTGCGCGAGCGGCGCGGCGACATGCCCGCGCTGATCGAGGTGCTGGGCGAAGACATGGCGCACCGCGGCACGCCCCCGCCAGAACTCACCCCCGACGCCCTGGCCCTGCTGGCCGCACAGACCTGGCGCGGCAACATCCGCGAGCTGCGCAACGTGCTCGAACAAGCCGCCCTGCGCGCCGACGCCGACCGCATGGACGCCACGCAAATGGAAAGCCTGCTGCGCCAATCAGGCCTGGCCCAGGTGCACCCCGCCCTGCCCCCCGAGCCGCCGCCGCCCGACGCCAGCGCGCTGCTGCGCCCCTTGAACGAGCAAGTGACCGCGCTGGAGCAACGCGCCATCGCCGCCGCCCTGCAAGCCACCGGCGGCAACAAACTGGCCACCGCCCGCCTGCTGGGCATCTCGCGCGCCAAGCTGTACGAGCGGCTGGGGGAACCTCAAAGGTTTTAGAAAAAATAATAGCTTCTTGCGTAGGAAATACATCATTTCAGATACTTTTATTTAAAATTCGATGTATTACGTACGCAAGAAGCTATACTTTTTGAAAAATTGAAGAAGTTGCCAAAACAAGCATCGCGTGAAAGACGTGCCACCATCGGCATACGAAGCCCGGGCAAACCATGATCGGAAATCAGTCAATTGACTATTTATCAGGCACTGTTTTTGTCTTGTTTTCAGTCAGTCCTTTCGCCCCCACACAAGCCACCCCAATCCCATCAAGCACTTGCGTGCTGGCACGCGGCGTGCGTTGGCTCCTGCACTCACAACCGGAGACACCCCATGCAACGCCGCCCCCTGCTCGCTCTTGCCGCCACCGCTGCCCTTTCGGCCACGTTCAGCGCCCCCGCGCTGGCGCAGGGCAAGGACATCAAGATTGCCCACATCTACAGCAAGACCGGCCCGCTGGAGGCCTATGGCAAGCAGACCCACACCGGCTTGCTGATGGGCCTGGCCTATGCCACCGGCGGCACCATGGCCGTGAATGGCCGCAAGCTGGTGGTGATCGAGAAGGACGACCAGGGCAAGCCCGACCTGGGCAAGAGCCTGCTGGCCGCCGCCTATGGCGACGACAAGGCCGATATCGCCGTCGGCCCCACCGCATCGCCCGTGGCACTGGCCATGCTGCCGGTGGCCGAGGAGTACAAGAAGATTCTGCTGGTCGAGCCAGCCGTGGCCGACAGCATCACCGGCGAGCGCTGGAACAAGTACATCTTCCGCACTGGGCGCAACTCCAGCCAGGACGCCATTGCCAACGCCGTGGCGCTGGACAAGGAGGGCACGCACATCGTCACCATGGCGCAGGACTCGGCCTTCGGCAAGGACGGCGTGCGCGCCTTCAAGGAGGCGCTGGGCAAGGCCAAGGTGGTGCATGAGGAATACCTGCCGCCCGCCACCACCGACTTCACCGCCAGCGGCCAGCGCATGATCGACCGCCTGCGCAACCTGCCGGGCAAGAAGATCATTTTCATCATCTGGGCCGGGGGCAACCCCTTCAAGATTGCCGACATGGACTTGAAGCGCCACGGCATCGAGATCGCCACCGGCGGCAACATCCTGCCCGCCATGGCCGCGTACAAGCAGTTCCCCGGCATGGAGGGCGCGGCTTACTACTACTTCGGCATCCCGAAAAACGCGGTGAACGAGCACATGGTGTCGGAGCACTACAAGCAGTTCAAGCAGCCGCCCGACTTCTTCACCGCCGGGGGCTTTTCTGCCGCGATGGCGCTGGTCACGGCGCTGAAGAAAACCGGCGGCGACACGAACACCAACAAGCTGATTGCCACCATGGAAGGCATGAGCTTCGACACGCCCAAGGGCACCATGACCTTCCGCAAGGAAGACCACCAGGCCATGCAGAGCATGTACCACTTCCGCATCAAGGACGACCCGGCCTTTGCCTGGGGCGTGCCCGAGCTGGTGCGCGAGATCAAGCCCGAAGAGATGAACGTGCCGATCCGCAACAAGCGCTGATCTTTTCGGGTGGAGCGTTGGGCGTTCGGCGTTGAGCGCGAAATCCTGACGGCTGTCCTCTCCACGCTCAACGCCGGACGCCCAACGCCCAACCCTTCTCCATGCTCGAAACCCAAGACCTCACCATCCGCTTTGGCGGTCACGTGGCCGTGAACGCGGTCACCTGCGCGTTCGCGCCGGGCACGCTCACGGCCATCGTGGGGCCGAACGGGGCGGGCAAGACGACGTATTTCAACCTCATCTCGGGCCAGCTCAAGGCCAGCGGCGGCACGGTGCGGCTTGGCGGGCGCAACCTGTCGGGGCTGCCCCCTTCGGCGCGCACCAAGGCCGGGCTGGGGCGGGCGTTTCAGCTCACCAACCTGTTTCCCAACCTGAGCGTGCTGGAAAACGTGCGCCTGGCCGTGCAGGCCACGCGCCACGGCGGGCTGAACCTGTGGAGCATCTGGAGCGACCACCGCGCGCTCACGCGCCGCGCGCATGAGCTGCTCGAATCGGTGTCGATGGGGCCGCAGCAGCACATGCCCGTGGCCAGCCTGCCGCACGGCGACCAGCGCAAGCTCGAAGTGGCCCTGTTGATGGCGCTTGACCCGCAGGTCTACATGTTCGACGAACCCACGGCGGGCATGAGCCACGACGAGGCACCCGTCATCCTCAAGCTGATCCGCGCGCTGAAAGAAGACAAGACCAAGACCATCTTGCTGGTGGAGCACAAGATGGACGTGGTGCGCGAGCTGGCCGACCGCATCATCGTGCTGACCAACGGCACCCTGGTGGCCGATGGCGACCCGGCAGAGGTGATTGCCTCGCCGGTGGTGCAGCAGGCGTATCTGGGCGTGACGCAAGACAGCGAGGTGGCGGCATGAAGGCCCGAACTGCCGGAAGTTCAAGGAGCCGCACATGAGCGCCAACCTGCTCACGCTGGAAGGCGTACACACCCACATCGGCGCGTACCACATCCTGCACGGCGTTGACCTGGTGGTGCCGCGCGGGCAGCTCACCATGCTGCTGGGGCGCAATGGCGCGGGCAAGACGACCACGCTGCGCACCATCATGGGCCTGTGGCCCGCGTCGCAGGGCCGCATCCGCTTCGACGGGCAGGACATCACGAAAAAGCACACGCCACAGATCGCGGCGCTGAACATCGCCTACGTGCCCGAGAACATGGGCATCTTTGCCGACCTGACGGTGAAGGAAAACATGGTGCTGGCCGCGC
>JAUNTQ010000011.1:0-22697 GCA_030538605.1 Pseudomonadota bacterium | reverse complement strand
AACATGGGCATCTTTGCCGACCTGACGGTGAAGGAAAACATGGTGCTGGCCGCGCGCGCAGCCAAAAGCGCAGCGCACATTGACAGCGCGCGCCTGCAATGGATCTTCAAGCTCTTTCCGCCCGTGGAGAAGTTCTGGAACCACCCGGCGGGCAAGCTGAGCGGCGGGCAAAAACAGATGCTGGCCGTCAGCCGCGCCATCGTCGAGCCGCGCGAGCTGCTGATCGTGGACGAACCCTCCAAAGGCCTGGCACCGGCCATCATCAACAACATGATCGACGCCTTCCAGCAGCTCAAGGCGAGCGGCGTGACGATCTTGCTGGTCGAGCAGAACCTGAACTTTGCCAAGCGCCTGGGCGACACCGTGGCCGTGATGGACGATGGCCGCGTGGTGCATGCAGGCAGCATGGCCGCGCTGGCGGCCGACGAGCGCTTGCAGCAGCGGCTGCTGGGGTTGTCGCTGTGAAAGCCAATGCTTTGAACGCAAAGGGCGCAAAGACTTCGCAAAAGACGCGCAACAGACAGCCATTCACATTTCTTTTTCGCGATTTTTGCGCCACCTTCGCGCCCTTTGCGTTCAAAAGGGCTGACCCATGAACACCCACGACCTCGACTACAAACCCCTGCTGCTCGTGCCCGTGCTGGCGCTCATTGCGCTGCCGCTGATTGGCTCAGGCAGCACCTGGCTCACGCTCACGGTGGCGGGGCTGGCGATGGGCATGATCATTTTCATCATCGCCTCGGGGCTGACGCTGGTGTTCGGGCTGATGGACGTGCTCAACTTCGGCCACGGCGTGTTCATCGCGCTGGGCGCGTTCGTGGCCACCAGCGTGCTGGGCAGCATGGGCGACTACACGCAGTCGGCCAGCCTGTGGCAGAACCTGCTGGCCGTGCTGCCCGCGATGGTGGTGGCCATGCTGGTGGCCGGCGCGCTGGGGCTGGCGTTCGAGCGCTTCATCGTGCGCCCGGTGTATGGCCAGCACCTCAAGCAGATCCTCATCACCATGGGCGGCATGATCATCGGCGAGGAACTCATCAAGGTGATCTGGGGGCCGGCGCAGATTCCGCTGCCGCTGCCCGAAGGCATGCGCGGCGCGTGGCTGCTGGGCGATGCCGCCGTCGAGAAATACCGCGTGTTCGCCGTCGTCGTTGGCGTGCTCGTGTTTGCCGCATTGGCCTGGACCTTGTCACGCACCAAGGTGGGCCTGCTGATTCGCGCCGGCGTGCAGGACAGGGAAATGGTCGAGTCACTCGGCTACCGCATCCGGCGCCTTTTTATTGGTGTGTTCGTGGTGGGCAGCGCGCTGGCGGGCCTGGGCGGCGTGATGTGGGGGCTGTACCAGGAGAGCGTCATTGCGCACATGGGCGCGCAGGTCAACATCCTCATCTTCATCGTCATCATCATCGGCGGGCTGGGCAGCACGGGCGGCGCGCTCATCGGCGCGCTGCTGGTGGGGCTGATGGCCAACTACACCGGTTTTCTGGCACCCAAGGTGGCGCTGTTTTCCAACATCGCGCTGATGGTGACCATCTTGCTGTGGCGTCCGCAGGGCGTGTACCCGGTGGCCAATCGGTGAGCATCGTGCCTGTCATTTTTTTGAACGCAAAAGACGCAAAACAAGCGCAGAACACGCAGAAGAGCCATTCAGTGATTTCCGGTTCTTTTGCGTTCTTTGCGAAACCTCTGCGTACTTTGCGTTCAAGCGTTTTTTGATTGCCTTTCTACATGCTGAGTCGCTTGCTCTCCCACGACCTGCCGCGCAGCCGCGTGCTGGCGCTGATTTTGCTGGCCTGCTTCATCGGGCTGGCGCTCGCGCCGTTCCTGTTCCCTGGCGTCAAGGCACTGAACGTGGCGGCCAAGATTCTCATCTTCATCGTGCTGGTGGCCGCGTTCGATCTGCTGCTGGGCTACACCGGCATCGTCAGTTTTGCGCACACCATGTTCTTCGGCATCGGCGCGTATGGCGTGGCCATTGCCTCGTATCGCCTGGGGCCGACGTGGGGGTCGCTAGCGGTGGGCGTGGGCGCTGCGCTGCTGTTGTCGCTGGTGCTGTCGCTGGCCATCGGCCTGTTTTCGCTGCGGGTGCGCGCCATCTTCTTTGCCATGATCACGCTGGCCGTGGCAGCGGCGTTCCAGACGCTGGCCTCGCAGCTGTCAGACCTGACGGGCGGCGAAGACGGGCTGACGTTTCGCGTGCCCGAGCTGCTGCGCCCCAGCTTCGAGCTGGCCGAAGCGCCGTTCATGGGTGTGTCGCTCGACGGGCGGCTCATCACCTATTACCTGCTGTTCGTCGTGTGCGTGGCGCTGGTGCTGACGCTGCTGCGCATCGTCAACTCGCCCTTTGGCCGCGTGCTGCAAGCCATCCGCGAAAACGAGTTCCGCGCCGAGGCCATCGGCTACCGCGTGGTGGTGTACCGCACGCTGTCTTCCGTGTTGTCGGCGCTGTTCGCGTGCCTGGCCGGGTGCATGCTGGCGCTCTGGCTGCGCTACAACGGGCCTGACACCTCGCTCAGCTTCGAGATCATGATGGACGTGCTGCTCATCGTCGTCATCGGTGGCATGGGCACCATGTATGGCGCGGTGATCGGCGCGGTGATGTTCGTCATCGCGCAAAGCTATTTGCAGGATTTGCTGCGTGTGGGCAGCGAGGCCACCGCGGGCATTCCGCTCTTGCCCGCCCTGCTCTCGCCCGACCGCTGGCTGCTGTGGCTGGGGCTGTTGTTCGTGCTGTCGGTCTATTACTTCCCGACCGGCGTGGTGGGCAGGTTGCGCGCGCGCAGCGCCCGGCCCGCGCCGTGACAAACGCGCGCATTCACCCCACAAAGGAGACACCATGACACGCCGCATCCACCCCCTGGCCTTGGCCGCTGCCGCCGCTTGCCTGCTGTCTGCCTGCGGCGGCGGCAGCGGCGCCGACGCGCCCGTCAACACCTTGCCCATCGGCGTGGCATCTGCCCACAGCACCGCTTACGACGGTGTGACCGACGACCTGCTCACGGCAGGCCTGGGAGCCAGCGGCCTGCAAGCGGCCGCACCGCCCGCTTATGCCGATGCGCTCAAGCCCACAGCCGCGGAGTTGCGCCGCGCCGCCATCTATTACAGCTACCGCGCGCTGGTGGACATGACCGAGGCAGGCGGCTACGGCACGCTGTACGGCCCGCAACTGAGCGCCGAAGGCGTGCCCACGGCAGGCGAAGGCAGGGTCGCCGGCACCGAGACCATCGCCCTGCAGGGCGACGGCACGGGCCAGCAGAACGTGACCCTGATGGCCCAGGTGCCCGCCAGCTTCGACCCGCGAAACCCCTGCATCATCACCGCCACCTCGTCCGGCTCGCGCGGCGTGTACGGTGCCATCTCCACCGGCGAATGGGGTTTGAAACGCGGCTGCGCCGTGGCCTACACCGACAAGGGCACGGGCAGCGCGCCGCACGACTTGCAGAACGACACCGTGGCCCTGTGGGACGGCACGCGCACCGCCGCAGCCGCAGCGGGCAGCGCAGCGCAGTTCAACGCGGGCCTGTCTGCCGCCGAGCGCGCCGCCTTCAACGCGGCCACGCCCGAGCGCTTTGCCTTCAAGCACGCGCATTCGGGCCGCAACCCCGAGAAGGACTGGGGCCAGTTCACCCTGGCGGCGGTGCGGCTCACGCTGTACGCCATCAACCAGCAGTTCGGCGAAAAGAATGCAGCGGGCGAGCGCCTGGTCACCTTCCACGCGGGCAACACGCTGGTGATCGCCTCCAGCATCTCCAACGGCGGCGGCGCGGCCGTGGCGGCGGCCGAGGCCGACACCGAAGGCCTGATCGACGGCGTGGCCGTGTCCGAGCCCGCCATCGAGATGCCTGCCAACGCAGGCGTGGCCGTGCAGCGCGGCGCGACCCGCGTGTCCACCGTGGGCAGGAACCTGATCGACTTCACCACCCACGCCAACCTGTACCAGGCCTGCGCCTCGCTCGCGCCTTCGCTGCAAGACACGCCTTACGCCGCCAGCTTTGCCGCGCTGTTCAACAGCAGCGCGCTGCCCATTGCCGCCAACCGCTGCCGCGCGCTGTATGCAGAAGGCTTGCTCGGCAACGCCGTGTTCACGGGCAACGACCAGGCGCTGGCCGAAGCCGCCCTGCGCCAGCTCCTGGCCTACGGCTGGGAGCCCGAGTCGCTCGCGCAAATCCCCTCGCACGCCGCGTTCGAGGTTGCCCCCGCCGTGGCCGTCACCTTCGCCAACGCCCTGTCGCGCGCACGGGTGAGCGACAACCTCTGCGGCTTCAGCTACGCCGCCACCACCGCCACCGGCAGCGTCACCGCGCTGGCACCGGCGCTGCTGGCCGACATGTTCGCCACCGGCAACGGCGTGCCGCCCTCGGCAGGCGTGCACCTGGTCAACAACCTGGCCGCGCAAGGGGCGGCACGCGACTTTTTCAGCTTCAACGCCGCCGGCGTGGCCGACTGGAACCTCGACGGCGCGCTGTGCCTGCGCGAGCTGGTCACCGAGCAAGACCCCGCCGCCCTGCGCCTGCAAGCAGGCATGCGCGAAACCCAGCGCAGCGGCAACCTGCGCGGCAAGCCGGCCATCATCGTGCACGGGCGCGACGACGCGCTGCTGCCGCCCAACCACACCTCGCGCCCCTACTACGCGCTGAACAAGCAGGTCGAAGGCGCGGCCAGCCAGCTGCGCTACATCGAAGTCACGAATGCCCAGCACTTCGACGGCTTCATCGGCCTGCCCGCCGTGCTGCCCGGCTACGACACCCGCTACGTGCCGCTGCACGTCTACCTCAACCGCGCGCTGGATGCCATGTACGCGCACCTGAAAAACGGCCAGCCCCTGCCCGCCAGCCAGGTCGTGCGCACCGTGCCGCGCGGCGGCACGCCGGGGCAGGCACCGGCCATCACGGCAGCCAACGTGCCGGCCATCGCCGCCGTGCCCGCGCCGGGCAACGCCATCACCGTGCGCAGCGGCAGCGGCATCGCCACCACCGTCGTCATCCCCGACTGATGCCCGCGCCCGCCACCATGCCGCACACCTCCCGCTACCTGCGCTGCGCCGGGCGCGAAATCCACTGCACCGACTGGCAGCCCGACGGTGCCGCGCGCGGCACCGTCCTCGCCTGGCACGGCCTGGCGCGCACCGGACGCGACATGGACGAGCTGGCCGCGCACCTGTGCGCGCGCGGCTACCGCGTCATCTGCCCCGACACCGTGGGCCGCGGCCTGAGCCAATGGGCGGCCCAGCCGAAAGACGAATACTGCCTGGCCTTCTACACCCGCATCGCGCGCGAGCTGCTTGCGCAACTGGGCGTGGCGCAATGCCACTGGGTCGGCACCTCGATGGGCGGGGCCATCGGCACCGTGGCGGCATCGGGTCTGCTTGACGCCGATCTGCGCGCGCGCATCCAGAGCCTGGTGCTCAACGACAACGCCCCTGCACTGGCACAGCCCGCCATCGAGCGCATCAAGCAGTACGCGGGCAGCCCGCCCGCGTTTGCCACCGTCACCGAACTCGAAGCCTTCTTCCGCGCCGCCTACGCGCCCTACGGCCATCTGACCGATGCCCAGTGGCGTCGCCTGACAGAGACCAGCACGCGCCGCCTGCCCGATGGCCGCGTCACCCCGCACTACGACCCCGCCATCGTCGGCCAATTCACCCACCACCCGCACGACTACGACCTCTGGCCGCACTACGACGCGCTGGGCGTGCCCGTGCTGCTGCTGCGCGGGGCCGAATCCGACCTGGTGCTGCGCGCAACCGCCGAGCACATGCAAACCCGCGGCCCCGGCGCACGCGGCCTGCTGCAATGGCTGGAAGTGCCCGGCTGCGGCCACGCCCCGGCGCTGAACGTGCCCGCGCAGCTGGATGCGGTGAGCGCCTTTGTGGAAGCCGCACAGGCCGCCAGCAGCGCCACCGCACCCGCACCTTGAGCGCACGGCCGTTTCCACAGCCCGTGCGCCTGGTACGCCGCTCGACCAAAACGCTGAAGTGAAACACTTGCCCATCACGGATGCGCTGCATCGAAGCAAGTCACAAGGGTTGACGCTCAGAAGTCCGTTCGGGCTGAGCCTGTCGAAGCCGTGCGTGGCACAAGCACTTCGACAGGCTCAGTGCGAACGGTTTTTGAGTGAGGCCCGTCTCATTGACTGCGGGTGGCGCGCCAGCGCCATGGATAGCTGACATGGGCTTTGTTGCACAACCTCAAATTTGATAGCATGAGCGCATGACAGACAAGGCGAACAAGTCCACGCGGCGCTACAAGACCACCAACTGGCGCGAGTACAACGCGGCGTTGGTGCAGCGAGGGTCGCTGTCGGTCTGGCTCGATCGTGACATGCGGTGGTTTGGCAGCCCCAACGGTAAGCAGGGCCGGGATGCCACGTTTTCCGACGCGGCCATCCAGTTCTGCCTGAGCATCAAATGCCTGTTCAAGCTGCCACTGCGCCAGACCATCGGGCTGGTGGCCAGCATCCTTAGCATGGCCGGGCTGAACTGGCCCGTGCCCACCTACAGCACCTTGAGCCGCAGGCAGCAAAAGCTCACCGTGCAACTGCCCTACCAGGCCAGCCGTGCTGGCCTGAACCTGCTGGTGGATTCGACGGGCATCAAGTTTGTGGGCGAAGGCGAGTGGAAACGCAAAAAGCATGGTGCCGACTACCGCAGGCAATGGCGCAAGGTGCATCTGGCCATCGATGCCGACAGCTTGCATGTGCGGGCCATCGAAGTGACCGACAACAGCATCGGGGATGCGCCCATGTTGCCAGAGCTTCTGGGGCAGATACCGGCAGACGAGCCGATAGCCAGCGTCAGCGGTGACGGGGCGTATGACACCCAAGGCTGCCATGAGGCGATAGCCGAACGAGGAGCGCAGGCGGTGATCCCGCCGCGCAAGAACGCGCAGCTTTGGAAAAAGGCCGACACAGCAGGCAGGCAAGTGCGCAATGAAGCCGTCAGGGCCTGTCAACGCCTGGGGCGAGAGATATGGAAACACTGGAGCGACTACCACAGACGCTCTCTGGTGGAAAACGCCATGCACCGGCTCAAGCGTTTGGGCGAGCGGGTGATGGCACGCAAGTTTGAGGCGCAGGTGGCGGAGTTGCAAATTCGCATTGGTCTGCTCAACCGCTTCATGGGCTTGGGCCGTGCTGTGACTGTCGCAGCCTGAATCGCCGAGGGGATGGGGCTTATGCGGGCAAATTCAGGTTTGCGCAACAAAGCCGCTGACATGAGATCGTGTCTTTTCCCGCCAAACGCTGTTGCAGCCCGTTGACTAAAAAAGATGAGCTTCTTGCGTACGTTTTAAAACATTTTCAGGTATTTTCATATCTTAAAAACTTTTAAAACGTACGCAAACAGCTCATCTTTTCAAACCCCCTCACCGCACCCACTGCGTCACCGTGTGAATGCACAGCCCCACCAGCCCGCCCACCAGCGTGCCGTTGATGCGGATGAACTGCAAGTCGCGGCCGATGTGGCGCTCCAGCTCGTCGGTCATCTCGCGCGCGTCCCAGTCGGCCACGCGCTGGGCGATGTAGCGGCGGATGTCTTCGCGGTAGCGCTCGATGAGCGGCGGTGCGGCGGCCTGCACTTCGGCGTTGATCCAGGCGCGCATGTCGACATCGCCCGCCAGCCGCTCGCCCAGCGTGCGCACGGCTTCGGTGATGCGGCGGCGGATGTCGGAGTCGTCGCTCGCCAGGTCTGCCTGCAACCAGGCCAGCAGCTCGCTCCACAGCGCGTTCACGTAGCGCGCCACGGCGGGGTTGGCGAGCAGCTCGGCCTTCAGGCGCTCGCCGCGCGCGTGCAGGGCGGGGTCGTCCTTCAGTCGCTCGACGAAGCGCGTGGCCACGTCGTCAAAGCGCAGGCGCAGCGGGTGGGCGGGGTCTTGCGCCATGTCGATGATGGTGCGCGCCACGATGCCCACCACGCGGCGCGTGGCCAGGCGCGCGGCCATCTGGTCCAGCCCCACGTATTTCAGCGCGCGCACCTCGCGCGCGATGGCGTGGCTGATGCTGTCTTGCACCTCGTCTTCACCCAAGAGGCGCGCGAGCTGCACCAGCGCGCCATCGAGCAGCTGCTGGTGGCGGCGCTCGTGCGTCATGGCCTCCAGCACCTGGCCCGACAGGCGCGTGACGTCCACCTGCGCCAGCCCGCGCTGCGCCAGGTCGGCCACGAAGGCGCGCACGCGCGCATCGCCCAGCGCATCGACGGCCCAGCGGCCCACACCGGCCAGGCGCGCGGCCACGGCGTCGGCATGGGCCGGGCGCGAGAGCCACGCAGCCACGCGCGCGGCCACGTCCAGATCGCGCAGCCGGCCCAGCACCTGCGCCTGCGACAGGAAGTGCGTGGTGATGAAGGCGGCCAGGTTGTCGCCGATGCGCTGCTTGTTGGCAGGAATGATGGCCGTGTGCGGAATGGGCAGCCCCAGCGGGTGGCGAAACAGCGCCACCACGGCAAACCAGTCGGCAATCGCACCCACCATGGCCGCCTCGGCAAAGGCGGCCACATAGGCCCAGGCGGGGTGGTGCGCCTCGTTGGCGGTGGCGGCCACATACAGCGCGGCCATCAGCGCCAGCAGGCCCAGCGCCAGGCGCTTCATGCCGGCGGCGTCGCGGGCGCGCGGGGGCATCACACGCTGCCCGGCACTTGCGCCCGGGGGCAGCGCACCTGGATCAGCTCATGGTCGCCGCCGTCGTCTGCCAGCCGCAGCGCGCTCAAGGCACCGCCCCACACGCAGCCGGTGTCGAGCGAGATCACGTCGGGCCGCCCCACCCAGCCCAGGGTGGACCAGTGGCCAAAGGCCACCACGTCGCGCGCGGTTCGCCGCCCCGGCACGTCGAACCAGGGCATGTAGCCGGGCGGCGCATCGGCAGCGCCCCGGCTGTCCTTGGTGGCAAATTCCATGCGCCCGTCTGCCGTGCACAGGCGCAAGCGCGTGAGCGCGTTGACGATCACGCGCAGGCGCGCCGCGCCTTGCAGGCCGTCGTGCCACTGGTCGGGTTCGTTGCCATACATCTGGTGCATGAACACCGCCCAGTCGGCGGCGCGCAGCACGGCCTGCACCTCGGCGGCGCGCGCCAGCACGGCGGTGGCCGTCCATTGCGGCAGCACGCCGGCGTGCACCATCAGCACGCCGCGCTCGCGCCAGGCCAGCGGGCACTGGCGCAGCCAGTCGATGAGGACGGCGTGGTCAGCCGCGTGCAGGATGTCATCCACCGTGTCGCTGCGGTGCGCGCGGCGCACGCCTTGCGACACGGCCAGCAGGTGCAGATCGTGGTTGCCCAGCAAGCTGGTGGCCGCGCCGCCCAGCGCCACCACGCGGCGCAGCGCCGCCAGCGACGCAGGGCCGCGGTTGACCAGATCGCCCAGCAGCACCACGCGGTCGCGGCTGGGGGAAAAGGCGATTTCGTCAAGCAGGTGGCCCAGGGCGTCGTCGCAACCCTGCACGTCACCGATCAGGTAGAGTGCCATGCACCTGATTTTCCACCGGCTTGGCCCCACGCTTGGCCGCGCGTTTCATGAACTTGCTGCTCATCGTTTTTCTCACCTTGCTCAATGGCGTGTTCGCCATGTCGGAGCTGGCCGTGGCCTCCAGCCGCAAGGCGCGGCTGGCGGCGATGGAAGAAGGCGGCGACAAGGGCGCGGGCGCGGCGCTGAAGCTGCTGGAGCAGCCCACGCAGTTCCTGAGCACGGTGCAGGTGGGCATCACCTCCATCGGCATGCTCAACGGCATCGTGGGCGAAGCCGCCTTCAGCGGGCCCGTGGCCGAGTGGCTGGAAAGCTTTGGCATGGCATCCGGCGCGGCGTCGGTGGCGGCCACGGCACTGGTGGTGGTGGCCATCACTTTCACCACCATCGTGTTTGGCGAGCTGGTGCCCAAGCGCATCGGCCAGATGTTTCCCGAAACCGTGGCACGCTGGATCGCCCAGCCCATGAGCTGGCTGGCCACGGCGGCCAAGCCCTTCGTGGCGCTTTTGTCGCTGTGCACGCGGGTGGTCTTGAAACTGCTGCGCATCGACGAATCGCACACCCGTGGCGTGACGGTGGAAGAAATATCGGCCAGCCTGGAAGAAGGCGTGGACGCAGGCCTGATCGAAGAGCACGAACACCAGATGGTGCGCAACGTGTTTCACCTGGACGACCGCCCACTCACGTCGATGATGGTGCCGCGTGGCGACATTGAATGGTTGAGTGCCAGCCACACCGTGGCCGAGGCGCTGGATTTCGTGGCCGCGCGCGGCGAGCAAAACGCGCATTCGTGGTATCCCGTGTGCCAGGGCAGCCTGGAAGACGTGATCGGCATTATCTCGGTGGCCCGCCTGCTGGAGCTTGGCCCAGGCGCGACCGGCACGCTGGACAAGCACGCCGCCCCCGCCGCCTTCGTGCCCGAAACCCTCTCCGGCATGGAAATGCTGGAGCAGTTGCGCGACCGCTCGGGCCGCCTGATGTTCGTGGTGGACGAATATGGCGTGGTGCAGGGCCTGATGACGCCCCGCGATTTACTCGAAGCCATTACCGGCGAATTGAAACCCGGCGCGCATATCGACGCCTGGGCCATTCCGCAGGACGGCGGCGCCTGGCTGCTGGAGGGGCTGATGCCCGTGAGCGAGCTGAAAGCGCGGCTTTCCATCGACACGCTGCCGCACGAAGACAAGGGCCGCTACAACACCGTGGCCGGGCTGCTGCTGGCCGAAACCGGCCGCCTGCCCAGCGCGGGCGAGGAAATCGAGCTGGGCGAATGGCTGTTCAAGGTGGCTGAAATGGAAGGCCGCCGCATCGACAAAGTGCTGGCCCGCCCCATTGCGCCACCGCCGCAAAACCCGCCTTTGCTGGAAGAAACACCGCCTGGCCGTGTCCGCTCGTGAATATCGGGGCCAAAGGCAAGAGAAACCTGCGCCGCCTTCAATCAACGGTGCTATATTCCGCAGCACCTTATATCCCTTGAAGGAGATTTGAAACCATGTCCAGCTACAAGCAGCTTCTGCAAGAGCAAAAAGAGTTGGCGGTGCGCGTTGAAGAAGCCCGCAAACAGGAAATTGCCGATGCCGTCACCAAGGTGCGCAACATCGTCGAAGAATTTGCATTGACACAAAAAGACGTGTTTCCTTCAGGCCGCAAATCCGCCGGCCCGCGCACCGCGAGCAAAGTGGCTCCCAAATACCGCAACCCCGCCACCGGCCAAACCTGGACGGGCCGCGGCAAGGCACCCAAATGGATTGAAGGCCAGAACCGCGAACAATTCGCGATTGCCTGACGCACGGGTTTATTCGGCCCTGCTGATGAAAAAAGACGCCTTCGGGCGTCTTTGTTTTTGGGGCGCGCGTTCAAGCGCCAGACAACCCCACGGGCAGACGGCCAAGGGTGTTGGTGGAATAATCCGGCCCATTGCAAACCCACAGGAAACCGAGATGGATCAGAACACCCAGCAGCGCATTGACGAACTGGTCAAGGGCCACGATGTCGTGCTGTTCATGAAAGGCAATGCCAGCTTCCCGATGTGCGGCTTCTCGGGGCGCGCGGTGCAGATTCTGAAAGCCTGCGGCGTGGAGCCGCGCGCGCTCGCCACCGTGAACGTGCTGGAGGACGAGGCGGTGCGCCAGGGCATCAAGGAATACAGCCAGTGGCCCACCATTCCGCAGCTGTACGTCAAGGGCGAGTTCATCGGCGGCTCGGACATCATGATGGAGATGTACGAGTCGGGCGAGTTGCAGCAATTGGTGTCAGGCCAGGCCTGACGCGCGTTGCGCCCAAAAAGAAGAGGACGCCAGATGGCGTCCTCTTCTTTTTGGGGCGTATATGCCGCCCGCCCGAAAGCAGGCGGCACCAAGGTTTACACGCCCTCGCGCAGCACCACCTCCACGCGGCGCGCCGCAGCATTGCTGTCGGCGGTGCCGGTGGTTTCAGCGGGCTTTTCGAGCACCGTGCGGTCTTCGGCAATGCCCAGATCCACAAGGGCTTTCTGCACGGCCTGGGCACGGTTTTTGGACAGCTCGGCGTTGGCCGCCGCGTTGCCGGTGGGGTCGTTGTAGCCGGAGATCACGGCTTGCAGGCCGGGGGTGGCCTTCATGGCCTCGACCAGGTCGTGCGCCTTGGCGGCGAAGTCGCCATGCACGGCGGTGCTGCCGCTGTCGAAGTAGACGTTCAGGCCGGGCCGGTCGTTGGCGGCGTGGGCCACCACGGCAGCGCCGGTGGGCACGGCCGCGTCGCTCGCGGCGGCGGGGGCACTGGCCGGCTCGACTGCGGGTTGGGTCGCGGGTTGGGTCGCGGGTTCGGTCGCCGGGGCAGCAGGCTCCGTGGCCGGCGGGACGGGCTCGGACGCTGCCGGTGCACCGCCACCGAAGACGGCCACGGGAGGCGGTTCGCTGGCAGCGGGAGCGGGGTCGGCGGGCGCTTCGAGGGCGGGGGGCGTGTCTGCCGGGGTTTGCTCGGTGCGGTTCTTGCTGCAATAGCTCAGGCCCACCAGGGCCACGATGCCGGCCACGAGCCAGGGCAGCCACTTCATCATGCCGCCGCCAGCGGCAGCCGGTGCGGCAGCCACAGCGGGCGCGGCCAGCAGGCCGTGGCCGGCGGTAGCCAGGGCGGTGACTTCGGGCGGCAGGCTGGACGGAATGCTGCCGCCGGGCGTGAGCTTGCCGACGATGTTGGGCAGCAGGTAGGTGAGCGCGGAAGTGACGTTGTCGCGCCCCAGATCAAGGCGCGAGGTGATCAGCGAGAGCAGGCCGCCGCTGTTGCCCAGCACGGTTTCGATCTGGCTGTTGGTGATGGGCTGGGCGCTGGGGCCGCCGCCCAGCCACGACTGGATGATGGGGCCGTGGCCCGCAGCCTTGAACTTTTCCAGAAAACCGGCCAGGCCGCCGGTGTTTTTGTCGGTCATGTAGGCCAGCAGCATCTGCACCAGGGGTAGCGCCTTGTCGCCTACGCCGAAGCGGGCGCCTGCTTCGCGGATCAATACGTCGAACATGAGGTTGTGCCTTTACAGAAAGTTGGGGGAAAGACGATGAGAGGGGCCACCGTGTGCGGCACCCGAAAAGTGCTCTTTTTCATGGGAGCGGCCAGGGTGACTGCCGCGTGGCCGCCGGCGCATCATGCCAGCGGGAAATTATAGAAAGCGGCATGCACGGGCAGTGTCATCCCTTTCCTACAGTGGTTTTGCGCCCGCATGGCGCTGTGTAAACTGCCGCGACCACCCTGCCGGGACGCCCGCTTTTTTCATGAGTTTTTCGCAAAACCTGTTGCTCATATTGCTGCTCATCGCCGCCAGCGCCTTTTTCTCGCTGGCGGAAATAGCGCTGGCGGCCTCGCGTCGGCTCAAGCTGCGGCAGCTGGCCGACGATGGCGATACGCGTGCGCTGCGTGTGCTGCGCATTCAGGAGCAGCCTGGCCACTACTTCACGGCGGTGCAGATCGGGGTGAATGCCATCGCCATTCTGGGCGGCATCGTGGGCGAGGGGCTGCTCAGCCCCTGGCTGGCGGCGGGGCTGCGCCAGTGGATGGCCGAGGGCACGGCGGCCTCGCTGGCGTTTGCCGGTTCGGTGGCGGCGGTCACTTCGCTGTTCGTGGTGTTTGCCGATCTGGTGCCCAAGCGCCTGGGCATGGCCGAGCCCGAGCGCCTGGCGCTGTGGGTGGTGGGGCCGATGGAGCGCTTTCTGTGGGCCTTCAAGCCGGTGGTGTGGCTGTACACGCGCGCCACCGACATCATCATGCGCGCGCTGGGCCTGCCCACCACGCGCGACGAGCGCATCACGCCCGACGACATCCTGGCGCTGGCCGAAGCCGGCACGCAGGCGGGCGTGCTCGACCGGCCCGAGCAGCAGGTGATCGAGAACGTGTTCGAGCTGGACACGCGCACCGTCTCCAGCGCCATGACGCCGCGCGAGCGCATTGCCTGGCTGCGGCAGGGCGCCAGCGACGAGGAGATTCGCCTGCTGATCGCGGCCGAGCCTTTCAGCACCTACCCCGTGTGCGACGGCGGACTGGATCAGGTGCTGGGCTATGTCGACGCCAAGGACTTGTTTCAGCGCGTGCTCAAGGGCACGCCCATCCGCCTGTCGGACGAGGGCTTGCTGCGCAAGCTGGTGGTGGTGCCCGACAGCTTGAGCCTGTCGGAGGTGTTGCTTCAGTTTCGGGAGCAGCACGAAGACTTTGCTCTCATCGTCAACGAATACAGCACCGTGGTGGGCGTGGTCACGCTCAACGACGTGATGAGCACGGTGATGGGCGATCTGGTGACGCCCGATGACGAGGAGATGATCGTGCGGCGCGACGACGGCAGCTGGCTGATCGACGGGCACACCCCCATGACCGACGTGCAGCGCGCGCTGCACCTGGAAGAGCCGCCCAGCGCCGACCAATACGACACGCTGGCCGGCTTTCTGATGGTAATGCTGCGCCGCGTGCCCCGCCGCACCGACAGCGTGGTCTGGGGTGGCCACCGCTTCGAGGTGATGGACGTGGACAACCACCGCATCGACCAGGTGCTGGTGACACGGGGGGACAGCGCGGCGGCACCTGTGTAGGGAGGTGCTTCGTAGGGCGGAACCCCGAAGGGATTCCGCCAGCGCTGCGTTTGTTTTGGTGCGTTGGGATGATGGACGCGCCGCTGGCCCGTCATCCAGCCGCACGCCAAAACAAGCGTGGGCTGCCCTCTCCCTTCAGGGAGAGGGAGCAAAGCCCCAGTCAGTAGTTCTTGCGCAAATCCATGCCCGCGTAAAGCTGGCCCACCTGCGCTTCGTAGCCGTTGAACATGAGCGTGGGACGCTTGCGGGTGAACAGGCCGTCTTCGCCGATGCGGCGCTCGGTGGCCTGGCTCCAGCGCGGGTGGCTGACTTGCGGGTTGACGTTGGAATAGAAGCCGTATTCCTGCGGGGCCGATTTCATCCACGCGGTGCGCGGCTGCTGCTCGACGAAGCGGATGGCGACGAGGGATTTGGACGACTTGAAGCCGTATTTCCACGGCACCACCAGCCGCACGGGCGCGCCGTTCTGCCGGGGCAGCACTTCGCCGTACATGCCGAAGGCCAGCAGGGTGAGCGGGTGCAGGGCCTCGTCCATGCGCAGGGCTTCGGTGTAGGGCCAGTCGATGACGGAGGCGCGCAGGCCGGGCATTTGCTTGGCGTCCGCCAGGGTGACGAATTCGATGTATTTGGCGCTGCCTTGCGGCTCGACACGCTTGATGAGTTCGGCCAGCGAGTAGCCCACCCACGGGATGACCATGGACCAGCCTTCGACGCAGCGCAGGCGGTAGACGCGCTCTTGCATGGGGCTGAGTTTGAGCAGGTCTTCCAGCGCCCACGGGCCGGGTTTGCTGACCAGGCCTTCGACCTGCACCGTCCAGGGCGAGGTTTGCAGGCGGTGCGCGTGGCGGGCGGGGTCGGCCTTGTCGGTGCCGAATTCGTAGAAGTTGTTGTAGGTGGTGGCGTCGCGCCAGCTGGTGGCGCGCTCCATCGTCATGGCGCCGGGCACGGCAGAGGGCGCGCCGGCCAGCGGCTGGCCTTGGCCCGCGCGCGCGGCCTGCGCCAGCGCGTCGCGCCCGGCCCATGCGGCCAGGGTGCCGCCGGCAGCACCGGCGGCCAGCGCCTTCAGCCAGGTGCGCCGGCTTTCATAGACGGCGCGGGGGGTGATGGCGGCTGAGGGAGGGAGATCAAAGCGGGGGTATGGGGGCATGATGAAATAACTTCATAGCTGCTTGCGTATGATTTAAAACATTTTCATATATAAAAGTATCTGAATTTGTTTTAAACCGTACGCAAGCAGCTCCTGTTTTTATGAACCCCCTGCTGTCTCTGCAAGGCCTACAGCGCGCCGTAGCTGTGCAGGCCTGAGAGGAACATGTTCACGCCGATGAAGGCGAAGGTGGTGACGGCCAGGCCTGCCAGTGCCCACCACGAGGCGACGGTGCCGCGCAGGCCTTTCATGAGGCGCATGTGCAGCCAGGCGGCGTAGTTCAGCCAGACGATGAGGGCCCAGGTTTCCTTCGGGTCCCAGCTCCAGTAGCCGCCCCAGGCTTCGGCGGCCCAGAGCGCGCCGAGCACGGTGGCGATGGTGAAGAAGGCGAAGCCCACGGCGATGGCCTTGTACATCACGTCGTCGAGCACTTCGAACGAGGGCAGGCGCTCGGCGATGCGCTTGCGGCCCAGCAGGATGATGCCGACGATGGCCGCGGCGATGAGCGAGTAGACGAACCAGTAGCTGCCGCCTGCCTCGCCCACGGCGCGCTGGCGGAAGGCGATGGGCACGAAGCACAGGGCGATGCCCAGGATCCAGATGGGCGCGAGCTTGTACCAGCGCGCCTCGTGCGCCTGCTGCTTGATGAGGTAGGCAAAGCCCAGCATGGCGGCCAGCGCGAAGGTGCCGTAGCCGATGAAGTTGGCGGGCACGTGCAGCTTCATCCACCAGCTTTGCAGCGCGGGCACCAGCGGCTGGATTTCGTGCGCCTCGCGCACCAGCGTGTACCACAGCAGAAAGCCCACGGCGGCGCTGACCACCAGCATGACGAAGGCACCCATGGCGCGGGTTTTGTACTGCGCTTCGTAGTACAGATAAAAAAGCGCCGTCATCCAGCAGAACATGACGAACACTTCGTACAGGTTGCTCACGGGGATGTGGCCGATGCCTTCGGCGATCTGGTGGCTTTCGTACCAGCGCACCATGGTGCCGATGAGCGCCAGCGCCACGGCCACCCAGGCGAGCTTGCTGCCGATGCCCTCGAAGGCGTCTTGCTGGCCGCGCACGAACATGCCCAGCCAGTAGAAGGCGGTGCTCATGAAAAAGAGCACGCTCATCCACAGGATGGCGGACTGGCTGGAGAGGAAGTACTTGAGCAGGAAGACCGAGTCGGCCCGGCGCAGATCGCCCCCGTCATACAGCCACAAGGCCAGCAGCGCGCACGCGGCCACCACCAGCATCAGGTGGCGCAGCGGCCGCCAGAACCAGCCCAGCCAGATGACGACGGGCACGGTGCCGGCCAGGATCCATTTCTCGTACACGTCCATCGCGCCGTGGTATTGCCCGAAGGCCACCAGCGCGCCCGCCACGGCGAGCAGGGCGAACAGCCAGTCGGCCCAGGTGCGGCGGGCAAAGTAGCCCTCGCTGAGCGTGAGGGCGGCGTGGTCAGAGGCGGTGGCAACGTGGGTGTTCATGGCCTGCAAAGCTCCGTCAGGGGGCGGGAGAAGATGGGGGTGAAGGCGGGGGTGCCAGCAGCTTGTGCTGAAGCTGCTCGAACTCGTGGTCAACGTCGAGCGTCTTGCGGTTGGACGACAGGGCCATCGTGGCGCGGCTGCCCGCCGTGTGGTGCGGCTCGTGCGGCTCACCGGGCGACAGCCACACCCACAGGCGGCGCTCGCGCACGTAGAGCATGGCAAAGATGCCCAGGATCAGCAACAGGCAGCCCAGATAGACCACGCTTTGCCCCGGCGCGCGCGCCACCTGAAAGACGCTGGCCTGCCGGTGCTCGAAGGACACCAGCTCGAACGCCAGCGGCGCGGGATAGAACGGCAGGTCGGACAAGGACAGCACCGCCTGCGTCATGAAGCGCTGGGTGGCCTCGCTCTCGGCCATGGGCGGCTTGCCTGCGGCCTCGCGCGCCAGGGCGTTGAGCTGGAACAGGCTGCCGTTGAGGATGCGCAGCAGCACGTCGGCGGCGCGCTCGCGCTCGCCTTCGGGCACGGCGGTTTCCATGAAGTCGGAGATGGCCTGCAAGCCGCTTCTGGGCTGGCCGTCCACCGTCTCGGCCCCGGCAAACAGGCCCAGCGCGCGCGCGGCGGAGTCGAAGAGCTGCTCGGCCAGCTCGGGGCGGGTCGGGTCGACCACCAGGGCCACGTAGCGGCGCACGGCGCGCTCGCGCATGTCGGCGTCGTGCAGCGCGTCGCGCAGGCGCAGAAAGCCAGCCATCGCGCCGTCTTCGTCGGCGGGCAGGCGCAGGTAGCGGAACGCATCGGCCTGGGCCTCGCGCACGCCCAGCAGGTACACGGGCGTGCCGTCGCCCGTGTCCACCGGCAGCATGTAGTTGTGGAACTCGCGCGCCTGGCCCGCCGCGTCGCGCAGCTTGTAGGTGATGCTGGGGCCGACGTTGCGCATCTCGCGCGGCGTCACGGTCTTGTCGGCCGCGCCCAGGCGCTGCGTGAGGGTGCCGCGCAGGTCCACCCGGCGCACGTCGGCACCGCTGGCACCTTCGCTGGTGATGTTCTCGACGTTGATGACGCGCAGCGCGGTGTATTCGAGCATCAGCTGCTCGTCGCCCAGGGTGACCAGGGACGAAGCGCCAATGGTGCCGTCGACCTCGAAAGGTGCCGCGTCCGTGTTCAGCGGCACGCCGCGCAGCTTCACGCTGGAGCCGCCGTCGTCGAAGCTGCTCTGGTAGATGTTCACGCCCTTGTAGTGGCCGGGGTGGTTCACCTCGATGCGCTGGGGCACCTGCTCGCCTGTGGCCTTGTCGTGGATGACGATTTCGCTCGCGAACAGCCGGGGCATGCCGGTGGGGTAGTACTCGACGATGAACTTCTTCAGCTCCACCGCAAAGGGCAGCTCCTGCAGCAGCACGCCGTCGGACTGGTTGAGGATGGCGGTGGAGGACTGCGTGCCCTCGGCCACCACCAGGTTGCCGCGGAAGGTGGGGTTGTTCTCGGGCAGGCGGTGCTCGGGCCGCACTTCGGACACCAGGCCGGTGCCGCTGTACACCGTCTTGCCGCCGAACCAGGTGAGCGCGCGCACGAACAAATCGCCGTCGAACAGCCCCCCTAAGCAGATCAGCACGATGGCGCTGTGCGCGGCGATGTAGCCGATCTTGTTGGCCGCGCCTTTCTTGGCCGCCACCATCCAGCCCTGGCCGGTGGGGGTGTCGCGCGCCTGCAGGCGCACCTTCCAGCCGCCGCCGCTCAGCATCTGGCCGATGCGCCGGGCCTCGGCTTCGGGCGCGCGCGCCAGCTCGCCGGTGGCCTTGTGGTGAAAGGCCTTGAGGCTGCCTTCGCGGATGTTTTCCTTGTAGCTGCGGATGTCGGCCAGAAACTTGGGCGTGTTGCGCGCGATGCACAGCGAGGTGCTCAGCACCAGAAACGCCAGGATGAGCAAGAACCACCAGGCGCTGTACACCGCGTTGAGCTTGAGCGCCAGAAACAGCTCGCCCCAGAACGGGCCGAACTGGTTGACGTAGTTCACCGCCGGCTCGTGCTGCTGGATCACGGTACCGATCACCGAGGCGATGCAGATGACGGTGAGCAGCGCAATCGCAAAGCGCATGGACGACAGCAGCTCCCCCACCGGACGCCAGGTGGCACCGCGAGGCGGCGGGGGGAGGGAGGAAGAGGATGCGGATGTCGTCATGCCTGGGCGTTAAGCGGTGCCGGGGTGCCTGGGTGGCGGGCGTAGCCGCCGGCTCGGTTGGAGCGGCGAGCGCGCACGGGGTTCAACGGGTTTGGAAAATGCGCAGCGCCGCCTGCCGCCCGCGCCCGAGCATCGCCCAAAAAACAAAACCGCGCCGGCGAAGGGCCGGGCGCGGCTGGAAAAGCGGATGGCCGCGCGGGCCGCACGGCAGCTCAGCGCAGGCCGGCGATGTAGTCGGAAACGGCCTGGATCTCGCGGTCGTTCATCTTGGCGGCCACGTCGCGCATGGGCATGTTGGTGGTGCGCGCGCCGCTGCGGAAGTCGTTCAGCTGCTTGGCGGTGTATTCGGCGTGCTGGCCGGCCAGGCGCGGGTATTGGGCGGGAATGCCGGCACCGTTGGGGCTGTGGCAGCCAGCGCAGGCGGGAATGTGGCGGTCAGGGATGCCGCCGCGGTAGATGCGCTCGCCCTTGAGCACCGTCTCGGCGTTGCGGGCAAAGCCGGGCTTGGCTTTTTGCGTGGCCAGCCAGTAGGCGATGTTGCGCGCGTCCTGCTCGCTCAAGGCAGCGGCAAAGCCCTGCATCACCGGATCCTTGCGCGCGCCGCTCTTGTAGTCCATCAGCTGGCGCACGAGGTATTCGGGGTGCTGCTGCGCCAGGGTGGGCTGCAAGGGGATGGTCGAATTGCCGTCGGCCGCGTGGCAGGCCACGCACACGGCGGCGTAGCTGGCGGCACCCTTGGCCAGGTCAACCGGCGGTGCGGCGGGCACATCGGCGGCGTGAGCGTGGGCGGCCAGCAGCGTGGCGGCAAGCAGGGCGGCAAACGGCTTCATGGGCGTGCGGTCTTCTCGTGGATATGGCTCTGGAAAAGGCGTTGTGTCAAGGCAGCGCCAAACCTCGGGATTCTACAATGGCCCATGCCCCCTGCCCGCCCCAGCTCTGCCCGCCCGCACGCACCCACGCCAGCACCCGTCAGCCCCGCCGCGCGCGAGGCTCTCGGCTGGCTGCACACCGCACGCTTTCTGACTACCGCCGCGCAATTGCACCACCTGCCCGCGCACGACGTGCCCGAGATCGCCTTCGTGGGCCGCTCCAACGCGGGCAAGTCCACCGCCATCAACACGCTCACGCAGCAGAACCAGCTTGCCTTTGCCAGCAAGAAGCCCGGGCGCACGCAGCACATCAACCTGTTCAGCCTGGGCCGCCAGGGCGCCACCGACGCCGTGCTGGCCGACCTGCCCGGATACGGCTACGCGGCGGTGCCGCTGGCCGACAAGCAGCGCTGGCAGCGCGTGATGGCCAACTACCTCGTCAGCCGCCCCAACCTGGCAGGCGTGGTCATGCTGTGCGACCCGCGCCACGGCCTGAAAGAGCTGGACGAGGCGCTGCTGGAAGTGATCCGCCCGCGCGTTGAAGACGGCCTGCCCTTCCTGATTTTGCTGACCAAGGCCGACAAGCTCACCCGCGCCGAGCAGACCAAGGCGCTGCAAATCGCCCGCCTGCAAGCCGGCGGCGGCGAAGTGATGCTGTTTTCCGCCCTCAAGCGCCAGGGCGTGGACGACGCCGCGCTGTGGCTGCGGCACCTCGTCAGCGAGCCTGACGCAACCGGCGATCAGCCCGCCACCGACAGTCCATAAACGGGCTGCGCAGCAAGCCCCCAAAATGCCGCGGAGCAGGCCACCCCAGGCCGCCCGAGCCGGGGTTCCCCCGGCGACCCGCGGCATCCCCCCTCAGGGGGGAAGGCGCCGAAGGCGACTCAGGGGGGAGCTATCTCTGCATCACGCTCAGCCAGCAACGCCCGCAACACCGAGCGGTGGCAGCGCGCCTCGTTCTCGCAATAGCAGCCAACGGAAAAATGCGCGCCATGCGACAGCGCGGCCAGCACGTCGAGCGAGCGCGCCGCATCAGGCTCTGCCATTTCCTTGCGAAACAGCCGCGTGAACAGCGCCCAGGTCTTCACCGATTCGGCGCTGTCCGGCGCGGCATGCGTGGACAGCGCCAGCTTCATCACGTCGGGCGTGGGCGAGAGATTGGGGTACCACACGTCGTACCAGTCGTCGGCGGCAAAACGCGCCTTGGGCACGCCGCGCGGCGGACGCCGCACGGTGCCGATGCGCGTGCCCTCGTCCGGCGCGCGCGGGCTGCCCAGGCGAACGATGCGGATGGCCATGAACATTTCCTTTTTTGATAGCTTCTGGCGCAGTTCATACCAGCGTAAACGCCCGATTCACCTCAAAAAACCGGGGCCATGCGCCGCAGGCGACAGCCCTGTGCGCAGCGCCTGCATACGATAGCCGCAAGCCCCCACAAACCCCTTGAGGAACCCGCCCATGACGATCGACACCTGGATGGCCGAGCTGCCCCACGGCACGCGCCTGAGCTGCCGCAGCGCGGGCGCGCGCGGGCGGCCCGTGCTGATGTTTCTGCACGGCTTTCCCGAAGCCGCCTTTGTGTGGGACACGCTGCTGGCCCACTTTGCCCTTGCCGAGCACGGCGGCTATCGCTGCGTTGCGCCCAACCTGCGCGGCTACGAGCGCAGCAGCAGCCCGCCCGAAGCCGACGCCTACCGCGCCAAACACCTGGTGCAGGACGTGGCCGCGCTCATCGCCCACGAATGCGGCGCGGGCGGCCAGCTCGCCGCGCTGGTGGCGCACGACTGGGGCGGTGCCGTGGCCTGGAACCTGGCCGCCGAGCGGCCCGCGCTGATGCAGCGCCTGGTCATCGTCAACTCGCCGCACCCGCAGACCTTCTTGCGCGAGCTGCAACACAACCCGGCGCAGCAAGCCGCCAGCGCCTACATGAACTTCCTCGCCCGCCCCGACGCCGAAGCGCTGCTGGCCGAGAGCGACTTTGCCCGCCTGTGGCCCTTTTTCGACCTCATGGGTGCCAGCGGCCAGGCCGCGCTGGCCCAGGCCGCCGCCACGCTGGCCAACGACGCCGCCCGCCCCGGTGCCGAAAACCAGCCCCCCGCCCTGCCCGAAGGCGCCGGCTGGATGACCGACGCGCTGCGCGCTCAATACCGCGCCGTGTGGCAAGGCGACGGCAGCCGCCCCGGCGCGGGCCTGACCGGCGGGCTGAACTACTACCGCGCCTCGCCCCTGCGCCCCCCGCACCCGGGCGGCGCCCCCATCGCCCTGCCGCCCGAAGCCTTCACCATCCCCGTGCCCACCCTCGTGCTGTGGGCCATGCAAGACAGCGCCCTGCTGCCCGCGCTGCTGGACGGCCTGCCCCAATGGGTGCCCCAACTCACCCTGCGCCCCATCGAACGCGCCACGCACTGGGTGGTGCATGAGCAGGGCGAGCGGGTGGTGCAGGAGATAGCGGCGTTCTTGCAGAAGAACTAAAACAATTGTCAACCCAAAATAGAAATGTCCCCTTTTCCCCCAAATAGAAATGTCCCCTT
>JAUNTQ010000101.1 GCA_030538605.1 Pseudomonadota bacterium | reverse complement strand
TCGCCCAGCGCCAGCACGCCCACGGCGGCGGCGCTGATGGGCAGCATGACGGTGAACACGCCCGCCTGCGCGGCGGGCACGCTTTGGAGGCCCGTCATCCACAGCCACACCGTCCAGATGCAGGCGGCCAGCGCATAAAACACCAGCAGCAGCCACACGCCTGCCTGCACCGCGCCAAAGTCGAAGTGCCAGGCCAACCACAGGCCAAAGGGCGTGGTCAGCGCAAAGCCCCACAGGTTGATGAGCGAGGTGATGCGCCGGGGCGTGAGCTGGCTGGTCAGCGCCTTGCCGATGACCGCATAGCTGGCCTCGCACAGCACCGCGCCGATCAGCAGCAGATTGCCCAGCCAGGCCAGCTGTGTGGTGCCTGGCGCAGATGGGTCAAGCGCCGGAAGCTCTGGTTTCGATAGCGACACCAGCGCAATGCCCAGCACCGCGCACACCACGCCCGCCCACACGCGCGGCGGCACGCGCTCGCGCAAGAAAGCCCACGACAGCACCGCCACCGCTGCCGGAATGGCCGCCAGGATGACGCCGGCCGAGACGGCGCTGGTCAGCTTGACGCCGGTGATCATGCACAGCGTGAACAGAAAGTTGCCCAGAAACGATTCCAGAAACAACAGCCGCCGCGTGCGCGGCGTCATGGGGGGCTCGTGCGCCGGTTTCTTCAGCCAATGCAGCATGGCCACGCCGCCGATGCCAAAGCGCAGCCACGCCAACAGCAGCACCGGAAAAATCGCCGCGAGCGGCTTGGACAGCGCCACATAGCTGCCCACCAGCGCCATCGACAAGGCTAGGCAAGCGTAGGCAAGCGGGCGGGGGAGGGCGGGGGGCATGACGAAGGGCGGTGGTGTGCGGGCGGTGCGCGACTATAGGGCGGATGTGGACACGTTTGATTTCACAATGCAAGACCGTTTGTGTGCATCATAAAATTCAAGCATGCTGCACCGCCGCAAAATTTCTCGATACGAAAGATGAATTTTTGCATTGAGAAATCACATGCTTAACTCATTGATTTTAAAAGAATAAATTTTTGTCTTCTATAAGACATAAGAATGGCAGCATGTCTTATATAAGAGTATGATTGACCTCAACGGCAGCCGCTGACCAGCACCCCGCGCAGGCGGCACCGGACCCGCATCTCTCAACTTGTTTTTTCATCTCTCTCACCCAACGGAGCCTTCAACATGCCGAACTCGAACGCGCAACTCAGCCGTGAACAGCAAATCGCCGCCCTGGAAAAAGACTGGGCCACCAACCCCCGCTGGAAGGGCGTCAAGCGCGGCTATTCCGCCGCCGACGTGGTGCGCCTGCGCGGCAGCCTGATGGTCGAGCACACGCTGGCCAAGCGCGGCGCCGAAAAGCTGTGGGGCCTGGTCAATGGCGAAGCCAAGAAGGGCTACGTCAACGCCTTCGGCGCCATCACCGCAGGCCAGGCCATGCAGCAGGCCAAGGCGGGCCTTGAGGCCGTGTATCTGAGCGGCTGGCAAGTCGCCGCCGACGGCAACACCAGCGAGACCATGTACCCCGACCAGTCGCTGTATGCCTACGACTCGGTGCCCACCATGGTGCGCCGCATCAACAACACCTTCAAGCGCGCCGACGAGATTCAGTGGGGCCGCGGCGTGGGCCCTGGCGACAAGGACTTCATCGACTACTTCCTGCCCATCGTGGCCGATGCCGAAGCCGGTTTTGGCGGCGTGCTGAACGCCTTCGAGCTGATGAAAAACATGATCGCCGCCGGTGCCGCCGGCGTGCACTTTGAAGACCAGCTGGCCGCCGTCAAGAAGTGCGGCCACATGGGTGGCAAGGTGCTGGTGCCCACGCAAGAGGCGTGCGAAAAGCTGATCGCCGCGCGCTTTGCCGCCGACGTGATGGGCGTGCCCACCATCGTGCTGGCCCGCACCGACGCCGAAGCCGCCAACCTCATCACCAGCGACCACGACGCGAATGACAAGCCCTTCCTCACCGGCGAGCGCACGCAAGAAGGCTTCTACCGCGTCAAGAACGGCCTGGAGCAAGCCATCAGCCGCGGCGTGGCCTACGCGCCCTATGCCGATCTGGTGTGGTGCGAAACCGGCACGCCCGACCTGGGCTTTGCCCGCGAATTCGCCCAGGCCGTGCTGGCCAAGTGCCCCGGCAAGCTGCTGTCATACAACTGCTCGCCCAGCTTCAACTGGAAGAAGAACCTGGACGACGCGACCATCGCCAAGTTCCAGGACGAGCTGTCCGCGCTGGGCTACAAGTACCAGTTCATCACCCTGGCCGGCATCCACAGCAACTGGTACAACACCTTCAAGTTCGCCCACGCCTATGCGCGCGGCGAGGGCATGCGCCACTACGTCGAGATGATTCAGGAACCCGAATTCGCCGCACGCGAGCAGGGCTACACCTTTGTCAGCCACCAGCAGGAAGTGGGCGCAGGCTACTTCGACGACGTGACCACGGTGATCCAGGGCGGCAGCTCCAGCGTGAAGGCGCTCACCGGTTCGACCGAAGAAGAGCAGTTCCACTGATCTGCCTGCCACTGCCGACCGGCGCGCGCGCAGGTCGGCGGGCATGAAAAAAGCCACGGCATGCCGTGGCTTTTTTCTTTAAAAACATAGCTGCTTGCGTACGGTTTAAAGCGATTTCAGCATGAAAACATATTGAAAACGTTTTATAACGTACGCAAGCAGCTATTGTTTTGTGTTTACTTCTTCGCCAGCATGCCGTAGATCCACAGCAGCACGATGGCGCCGATGATCGACATGATGAAGCCCGCCGCGCTGGCCTCGCCATACCAGCCGAAGAATCGGCCCACGTAGGTGGCGAACAGCGCACCGGCAATGCCCAGCACGGTGGTCATGATCAGACCCATGCTTTGCCGTCCGGGCTTGATGGCGCGCGCCAGCAAACCCACGATGAAGCCGATGATGATGGTGCCGATGAGTGACAGCATGTTCCGTTTCCTTGCTCAGTGGTTCACATTGGTTGATGCGTTGCCGTGGCGCAGGCCCGCGCGCAACCGGCGCACTGTAACCGCAGCGCCTTGCGGCCGCCACAACATGCGGCATTCACCTACAGGCGGCGAGCACGTGTCAGCAGGCGCGCCCCGTCTGCCGCTTGCTTTTTGTCTCTTTTGGGTGTAATTTTTGTCTCCATTGAAGGAGATTGCCATGTCTGCTGCCCATGTTTCCGATGCCGTTGATTTCGTTTCCGAGCGCATGGTGCCGTACCTCGTGCACGGTCGCGGGCAGCGGTCTGCGGCTTACTGGCTGTCGCCGGTCGAGCGCTCGCAGCTGGTCAAGCAGGGCGTGCCCGCCCACGAGGTGGTGGCACTGAGCGACGCCATGGGGCTGCCGCGCGATCAGCTCATGCGCGTGCTGGGGCTGGCGCGCTCCACGGTCGAGCGCAAGATCACGCAAAAAGGCGCGCTCTCGCAGCCCGAGAGCGAGAAGATGCTGGGCGTCGAGCGCCTGATCGGCCAGGTCGATGCCATGGTGCACGCCGCACAGTCTGCCCCGCCCGGCTTCGACGCCGCGCGCTGGTTTGCCCAATGGATGGTGGCTCCCGTGGCAGCCCTGGGCGGCATGGCACCACAGGCGCTGCTCGACACCGCCGACGGGCGCGAAGCCGTCAGCACCTTGCTCTACCAGATGCAATCGGGCGCCTACGCCTGATGAGCGCCGCAGCCACCGGCGGCGCAAGCCTGTGGCGCATCGCCGCCGACACCCCCGACTACACCGCCGACGATCTAAGCGGCACCGGCGCGCGCATCACCGGCGGGCGCTGGAACATGCGCGGCACGCCCATGCTCTACGCCAGCACCTCGCGCGCCCTGGCCTGCCTGGAAACCGTGGTGCACCTGGGCGGCGGCCTGGCGCTGCCGCTGAACCGCTACCTGGTGCGCATTGACGTGCCCGCAGATGTGTGGGCTGCGCGCACGGTGCTGGCCCCTGAGGACCACATCGGCTGGGACGCGCTGCCCGCCGGGCGCGTCAGCATCGCCTGGGGCACGGCCTGGGCGCAGCACGCGGGCAGCCTGCTGGCGCAGGTGCCGTCCGTCGTCGTGCCCGAAGAGCACAACGTGCTCATCAACCCCCTGCACCCCGACGCCCCCCGGCTGCGCGCCACCAAGCTGCGCCGCTGGCTGTATGACCCGCGCGCGGCAGGCGTGCCTTTGGCGTCGTAGCCCGGGCACTGCCGCCCGAATGCGGTATACACATCCCCCTTGGAGAACAGCCTGATCGCCCAGCCCGGCCACGGTGGCCCGGCGCGCGCGAGGCCCCGACATGATTCACGGCATCGGCACCGACATTTGCGACGTCCGGCGCATCCGCGCCAGCTTCGAGCGCCACGGCGAACGCTTCGCCCGCAAGATATTGAGCGACGCCGAGCTGGCCGCCTGGCAACGCCGCCGCGCGCGCTGGCCCGAGCGCGGGCTGCGCTACCTGGCCACCCGCTTTTCCGCCAAAGAGGCTTTCAGCAAGGCCATTGGCTTAGGGATGCGCCTGCCCATGCACTGGCGTCTGTGCGAAATCGCCAACCGCGCGAGCGGCGAGCCTTTCATCGTGCTGCACGGCGGGCTGAAAGAGTGGTTCAACGCCCAGGGCCTCACGGCCCACATCACCGTCACCGACGAAAGCGAATACGCCGCCAGCTTCTGCGTGGTCGAGCGCCTGCCTGCTGACCGATAGCGATGAACGCATGTGCACAAGGAAATCGCATTAAAAAATGCTGTCTTTGAGGTTGGCGTTCATCACTTATTGATCCGAAAGAAATGCATTTGAACGAATGAGCCCGTGCCGTCATTCCCGCGAAGGCGGGAATCCAGCGTCTGTGTCAGTGCCACGGCTGGATTCCCGCCTTCGCGGGAATGACGGATTTTTCAAGCCGTTTGCTTCCTGACCCATCACGCTCCTTCATCGAGATACCCGCCCATGCACACCCACGCCCCCCTCCTCATCGACATCGCCGGCACCGAACTCACCGCCGACGACCGCCGCCGCCTGGCCCATCCGCTGGTGGGCGGCCTGATCCTGTTTGCGCGCAACTGGCAAAGCCGCGCGCAGCTCGGCCAGCTCACCGCCGCCGTGCGCCGCGTGCGGGGCGATCTGCTCATCTGTGTGGACCACGAAGGCGGTCGCGTGCAGCGCTTTCGCACCGATGGCTTCACCCACCTGCCGCCCATGCGCGCGCTGGGCGATCTGTGGATGCAAGACGCCATGCGCGCGCAAAGCGCCGCCACCGCCTGCGGCTACGTGCTCGCTGCCGAGCTGCGCGCCTGCGGGGTCGATCTGTCCTTTACCCCCGTGCTCGACCTGGACTGGGGCAGCAGCGCCGTCATCGGCGACCGCGCCCTGCACGCCGATGCGCGCGTGGTCACCATGCTCGCCAAGAGCCTCATGCACGGCCTGCTGCGCGCGGGCATGGCCGCCTGCGGCAAGCACTTTCCCGGCCACGGCTTTGCGGCTGCTGATTCGCATGTCGACTTCCCGCGCGACACGCGCCCGCTCAAAACCATTCTCGAAGCCGACGCCGCCCCCTACGGCTGGCTGGGCACCGCGCTGCCCGCCGTCATGCCCGCCCACGTCATCTATACGCGGGTGGACAAGCGCCCCGCCGGTTACTCGCCCCGCTGGCTGCAAGCCATCTTGCGCCAACGCCTGGGCTTTGGCGGTGCCATCATCAGCGACGACCTCAGCATGCAAGCCGCCCGCCAGCTCGACGGCCGCGCGCTCACGCCGACTGAAGCGGTGCTGGCCGCGCTGCACGCCGGGTGCGACATGGCTCTGCTGTGCAACCAGTCGCTCAATGAAGGCAGCGTGATCGACGACACCATCGACGGCCTGGCGCGTGCGCAGATCGAAGGCGCGTGGCAACCCCGCCCCGCCAGCGAAGCCCGCCGCCAGGCGCTGCTGCCCACCACGCCCGCGCTTGAGTGGGACGCGCTCATGCGCTCGCCCGACTACCTGCACGCGCTGGCGCAGGTGCCTTGATGCTGGCGCGGGTGCCTTGATGCGGGTGCCCCCGGTCGTGCCAGAACTTTGACTCGCTGCGCCAGTCAGAATGAAAATGAACGACATGCCTTTCCGACGCCTTTCCCATTCCTCCTCGTCCGCCCGTGCGGGCGGCTCGGCTTTTGAGCGGCTCATGGCCCGCCTGCTGGGCGTGGTGGTGTGGCTCACGCTCGCGGCCATCGGCCTGGTGTTTGCGCTCAGCCTGGCCGTGTGGCTGCTGGTGATGCTCGTGTTCAGCCTGGTGCGCAGCGTCTTCACCGGTCGGCCCGCCGCCGTCACCGTGCTGTGGCGTCAATACCGCGAGATGACCCGCCAGCGCTGGCCCGCTGCCCGCACCGCCAGCCCCACCCCCCGCACCGACGCCGCCACCGCCCACGCCCCAGCCAGCCAAACCGGCGTGCAAGACGTGGCCTGGCGCGAAGTGCCCCGCAGCGCCGACCAGGCGACCAGCAGCGAACCGCCTGAGCGCACGCCGCGCTGATGCGCCCCCCCGGCTGAGGGTTGAAAGCCAAAACCTCATGCCAAGGACGCAAAGGATTCGCAGAAGACGCAAAGAAAACCAGATCTTCTGGCTGTTTCTTTTGCGTCTTCTGCGAATCCTTTGCGTCCTCTGCGTCCGGCTGTTTGCGGTATTTGAAAACCATCGCTTTTTCGAAACCCCCCATGAGCAAGCAAGCCAAGCGCCCCCTCGATGGCCTGAAAGTGGTCGAATTCACCCACATGGTCATGGGCCCCACCTGCGGGCTGGTGCTGGCCGATCTGGGGGCCGAGGTCATCAAGGTCGAGCCCATCGGCGGCGACCGCACGCGCCAGCTTCTGGGCGCGGGCGCGGGCTTTTTCCCCCTGTTCAACCGGGGCAAGAAAAGCATCGCCATCGACCTGCACCGGCCCGAGGGCGCAGCACTGGCGCGCCGGCTGGCCGCGCGTGCCGACGTCGTGGCCGAGAACTTCAAGCCCGGTGCCATGCGCAAGCACGGGCTGGACTACGACAGCCTGTCGGCGCAGAACGAGCGCCTCATCTACGTCAGTTGCAAGGGCTTTCTGCCCGGCCCCTACGAGCACCGCACCGCGCTGGACGAAGTGGTGCAGATGATGGGCGGGCTGGCCTACATGACGGGCCGCCCGGGCGATCCGCTGCGCGCAGGCGCCAGCGTCAACGACATCATGGGCGGCATGTTCGGTGCCATTGGCGCTTTGGGTGCGCTGGTGCAGCGCGGCATCACGGGCCGGGGGCAGTGGGTGCAAAGCGCGCTGTTCGAGAACAACGTGTTCCTCGTCGGCCAGCACATGATGCAGTTCGCCATCACCGGCCAGCCCGCCGCGCCCATGCCCGAGCGCATCAGCGCCTGGGGCGTTTATGACGTGTTCACCGTCGCCGGCGGCGAGCAGATTTTTCTGGCCGCCGTGAGCGACGCGCAATGGGCCACCTTTTGCGACGCGCTCGGCTTTGCCGACCTGAAGGCCGACGCGCGCTACGCCAGCAACAACCAGCGCGTGCTGCAACGCGCCCGCCTGCTGCCCGATCTGCGCCAGCGCCTGGCCAGCCGCCGCGCCGCCGATCTGGCCGCGCTGTTCGAGGCCGCGGGCCTGCCCTTTGCCCCCATCCGCAAGCCTGAGGAGTTGTACGCCGACGAACACCTGCGCGCCACCGGCGGCCTGACCGATGTGCAGCTCACCGACGGCGCGCGCGCAGGCCAGCACGCCGGTGCCGCGCTGCTGCCCTTCACCCTGGGCGGCCAGCGCCTGGGCCAAGGCAGCCAGCCCCCGGCCCTGGGGGCAGACACGGCGGCCGTTCTGGCCGAGTTGGGTTTGGATGCTTCTGAAATCGAAGCGCTTCGCGCAGGCCACGTGGTGGTTTGAGCGCTGATATATTCATATCTCGTTCATTCAAAAACATGCAAGGAGACAGCACCATGCACGCCACGGGCACCCCGCTCGCCCCATGCCCCCCAATCTCGCGCCGCCGCGTGCTTGCATCCGGCGCAGCCGCCCTGGCTGCATCTGCCGTGTCCGGCGCGGCGTGGGCGCAGTCCGACCGCACGCTGCGCCTGGTGCTGCCCAACGCCGCTGGCTCGGGCGTGGACATCATTGCGCGCGCCGTGCAGGCGGCCCTGTCACGGGCGCTGGGCCAGACGGTGGTGGTGGACAACCAGCCCGGTGCCGGCGGCGTGCTGGGCCTGCAAGCGCTCAGCCGCGCCGCGCCCGACGGGCAAACGCTCTCGCTCGTGTCCAACAGCGTCGTCACCCTGCCCAGCGTGCTGAAAAGCATGCCCTTCACCATGCCGGATGACTTCACCCCCATCGCCGTCGTGGGCCGCACGCCCTTCGTGCTGGTGGCGCACCACAAGATGGGGGCCAGCAATGCGCAGGCATTTGCCGCCGCGCTCAAGGCCCGGCCCGACCACTACACCTTCGGCTCCGGCGGCACCGGCTCCATCCTGCACATGGCGGGCGAGATGTACCTGGACGAAGCCAATGTCACCGCGCGCCACATCCCCTACAAAGGCGTGGGCCAGATGGTGAACGACCTGGTGGGCGGCCAGCTCGACTTTTCCGTGCTGGGGCTGGCCAGTGCCATGCCGCACATCCGCAGCGGTGTGCTCAAGGCCATTGGCGTGGCCAGCAACGCCCGCAGCCCGGTCGCGCCCGACATTCCCACCTTTGCCGAACAGGGTCTGCCCGGCTACCAGATCGACGGCTGGTTTGCCGTGCTCGGCCCCAAGGGCTTGCCGCCCGAGCAGGTCAAGCGCGCGCACGACGCGCTGGTGGCCGCCTTCAGCGCGCCCGACGCCAAAGAGGCGATGGACAAGCAGGGCAACATCATCGACATCGGCACGCCCGAGGCGGCACAGGCCTTCTTCACCAGCGAAGTCGCGCGCTTTGCCGCCGTGGCGAAGAAGGCGGGTGTGCAGCCGCAGTAGGCAGTTTAAATAAAAAGGAGCTTCTTGCGTAGGTTAAAAGCCATTTTCAATATGTTTTCATATTAAAAATGAATTAAATCATACGCAAACAGCTCCTTTTTTATGTTCAGATCATCTCTTTCCTGACATGCCACTAGGGTAATCACCGAGCGGCACCCAGGCCGTGGGCGAGAGTGTGCCCCGTAGAATCATTAACCGACCGATCGGTCAGTTTTTGAATGAAAACAGGCCATCGGGCACCGAGCAATTCCACAAACCTGGTTGGAGATTTACCCCATGCAAGTGAAGATGAAGGCGCTGTTCGCAGCCGCCGTGATTGGCGTGACCACGGCGGCCTGGGCCGAGGTGAATGTGGGCGTTGTCGTGTCGGCCACCGGCCCGGCCGCGTCGCTGGGCATTCCAGAGCGCAACACCATTGCGCTGCTGCCCACCACCATCGGCGGCGAGAAGGTCAACTACATCGTGCTCGACGATGCATCCGACACCACGCAGGCCGTCACCAGCACGCGCCGCCTGCTGTCCGAGCGCAAGGTGGACGTCATCATCGGCTCCACCATCACGCCCAACTCGCTGGCCATGATCGATGCCGTGGCCGAAAACAAGACGCCCATGATCTCCATGGCCGCCTCAGCCGCCATCATCGAGCCGATGGACGACAAGCGCCGCTGGGTGTTCAAGACGCCGCAAAACGACATCATGATGGCGCTGGCCATTGCCGACCACATGGCCGCTGGCGGCGTGAAAACCGCTGCCTTCATCGGCTTTGCCGACGCCTACGGCGAGAACTGGCACAAGGAATTTGCCCGCGCGCTGGAGCAAAAGAACATCAAGCTCGTGGCCAACGAGCGTTTTGCCCGCACCGACACCGCCGTCACCGGCCAGGCGCTGAAGATCATCGGCGCGCGGCCTGACGCGGTGCTGGTGGGCGGCTCGGGCACGCCCGCCGCGCTGCCGCAGAAAACGCTGGTCGAGCGCGGCTACAAGGGCAAGATCTACCAGACCCACGGCGTGGCCAACGCCGACTT
>JAUNTQ010000100.1 GCA_030538605.1 Pseudomonadota bacterium | reverse complement strand
TGCGCGACTGGTTTGCCGAGCGCGGCCTGGCCGTCTACCAAAGCTACGCCACCGCTGATGTGGGCCTCATCGCCTACGAAACCGCCGCGCGCGAAGGGCTGGTGCTGGACGAAGGCGTCATCGTCGAAATCGTGCGGCCCGGCACGGGTGACGTGGTGGCCGAAGGCGAGGTGGGCGAAGTGGTGGTCACCGTGCTCAACCCCGATTACCCGCTGGTGCGCTTCGGCACCGGCGACTTGTCTGCCGTGCTGCCCGGCACCTGCCCCACGGGCCGCACCCACACCCGCATCAAGGGCTGGCTGGGCCGCGCCGACCAGACCACCAAGATCCGCGGCATGTTCGTACACCCCGGCCAGGTGGCCGAGATCGTCCGGCGCTTCCCCGAGATCGCCCGCGCGCGCCTGGTCGTCAGCGGCGAAATGGCCAACGACCAGATGACCCTGCGCGTGGAAAGCCAGCCCGCCGACGGCCTGGCCGAGCGCGTGGCCGAAGCCGTGCGCGACGTCACCAAGCTGCGCGGCAGCGTTGAGCTGGTCGCCCCCGGCAGCCTGCCCAACGACGGCAAGGTGATCGAAGACGCGCGCAGCTACCAGTGAGCGCCTTGCACAGCGTTGGCTGCGTGATGAAATTAAAAGATAGCTGTTTGCGCACGTATTTAAACGAATTTCATATGTTTTATATTTGAAAATGTTTATAAACGTGCGCAAACAGCTCTCTTTTTATTGAATTTTTAGCCATTCCAGCATACCCCCGGCAGCAGCGCGCATCGGTACACGCCCGAATACCGCTGCGCCCCTGGGGCCGCTAGCATTCGCCGCTTCACTTTTCAAGGAGTCACCCGCATGACCAAGCTGTTCCCACTGGCCGTTGCCGCAGGCGCTGCCCTCATTGCCGTGGGCGCGCACGCCCAGTCGTTCCCCGCCTCGGGCAAGACCGTCACCCTCATCGTGCCCTTTGCCGCGGGCGGCCCCACCGACAAGGTCGCGCGCGATCTGGCTGAGGCGCTGCGCAAGCCCCTGGGCGGCATCCCCATCGTGGTCGACAACGCCGCAGGCGCGGGCAGCACCGTGGGCACCGCCAAGGCGTTTCGTGCCCCGGCCGATGGCTACACCCTGCTTGTGACCCACATCGGCATGGCCACCACGCCCGCGCTCTACCGCAAGCTGCCTTATCAGGTGAGCGAGTTCGAATACGTCGGCCTTGTCAACGAAGTGCCCATGGTCGTCGTGGGCCGCCCCAGCCTGCCCGCCAACAACTGGGCCGAGCTGAACACCTGGATCGGCCAGAACAAGGGCAAGATCAACCTCGCCAACGCGGGCTTGGGCAGCGCCGCGCACCTGTGCGGGCTGATGCTGCAAAACGCCCTCAAGGTCGAGATGACCACCGTGCCCTACAAAGGCACCGCCCCCGCCATGACCGACCTGCTGGGCGGCCAGGTCGATCTGCTGTGCGACCAGACCACCAACACCACCAGCCAGATCGAGGGCAAGAAGATCAAGGCCTTCGCCGTCACCACGCCCAAGCGCATCACCATCCCGGCTGTCTACAAAGACCTGCCCACGCTCGACGAAGCGGGCATGAAGGGCTTCAACGTCAGCATCTGGCACGGTCTGTACGCGCCCAAGGGCACGCCCGCCGCCGTGCTGAAAACCCTGAACGACGCGCTGCAAACCGCGCTGAAAGACCCCGAGTTCATCAAGCGCCAGCAAGACCTGGGCGCCGTCGTCGTCACCGACGCGCGCGCGCAGCCTGCCGAACACAAGAAGTTCGTGCTCTCCGAAGTGGACAAGTGGGGCGCCGTCATCAAGGCCGCAGGCCAGTACGCCGACTGAGCGTTCTGAGGGCACCATGCCGTGTGGGCAGCTTCGCTGCCCACACGGCTTTTTCTTTTGCCACTGGTGACTTGCCATGCCCCCCGCACTGCGCGTGATCGACTCCATCACCCAGCTCACGCCCGTCGATGCGGGCTGCGTGGCCGTCAGCGGCTCGCACGGCGGTGTGAGTTCGGCGCACTACGCGCTGGCGGCGCGGCCACTGCTGTCGGTGTTCAACGATGCGGGCGTGGGCAAATCCGACGCGGGCATTGCCGCGCTGGGCATTCTGCAAGCTGACGGCTTGGCCGCCTGCACCGTCAGCCACGACAGCGCCTGCATCGGCCAGGCGCACAGCACGCTGAATGAGGGCACCATCACCCACTGCAACGCAGCCGCGCTCGTCCTGGGCGCGGCACCCGGCCAGCGGTGTTCAGCGCTGGTGGCCGCGCTGAACGCCGTGAATAAAATCCCCCGATGACTTCCGACCCCGCCCGCGCGCTGCGCCTGGCCCAAGAGGCGCTGCACACCGAAGCCGCCGCCGTCCAGGCCGTGGCCCGTCGGCTGGACGAGGGCTTTGCCCGCGCCGTGACGCTGGTGCTGGGCCTGCAAGGGCGCGTGGTCGTCATGGGCATGGGCAAAAGCGGCCACGTGGGCCGCAAGATCGCCGCCACGCTCGCCTCCACCGGCACGCCCGCTTTTTTCGTCCATCCCGCCGAAGCCAGCCACGGTGACTTGGGCATGGTGCAGCCGCATGATGCGGTGCTCGCCATCTCCAACAGCGGAGAAAGCGCCGAACTCAGCGCCATCGTGCCCTTGTTCAAGCGCTTGGGTGCGCCCCTGCTGGCCATGACCGGCAACCGCGCCTCCACGCTGGCGCGCCACGCCGACATCGTGCTCGACAGCGGCGTGGAAAAAGAAGCCTGCCCCCTCAACCTCGCCCCCACCGCCAGCACCACCGCGCAAATGGCGCTGGGCGACGCGCTGGCCGTGGCCCTGCTCGACGCGCGGGGCTTTCGTGCAGAAGACTTTGCCCGCTCGCACCCTGGCGGAGCCTTGGGCCGCCGCCTGCTCACGCGCGTGCAAGACGTCATGCGCGCGGGCGAGGCCGTGCCCCGCGTGCTGCCCGGCGCGTCTTTCAGCGCCCTCATGCGCGAGATCACGCAAAAAGGCCTGGGCGCGGCCGCCATTGCCGACGACGCGGGCCGCGTGCAAGGCATCTTCACCGACGGCGACCTGCGCCGCCTGGTCGAAACCGGACGCGACCTGCGCGCCCTCGTCGCCCGCGACGTCATGCACCCGGGCCCCCGCACCATCGCCGCTACCGCGCTCGCCGCCGAAGCCGCCAAGGCCATGGAGCAGCACCGCGTCACCGTGCTGCTGGTGGTGGACGAGGCGGGCACGCTCGTCGGTGCCGTCAACAGCAACGACCTCATGCGCGCAAAAGTCATATGACCCCCGCCTTGCACTTCCCGCCCGAGCTGCTGTTGGCCGCGCAAGGCATTCGCGTGGCGTTTTTCGACGTGGACGGCGTGCTCACCGACGGTGGCCTCTACATCGGCGCAGAAGGCGAAACCCTCAAGCGCTTTCACGCCCTGGACGGCCACGGCATCAAGCTGCTGGCGCGCGCGGGCATCACCCCCGCCGTCATCTCCGGGCGCGACTCAGGGCCCCTGCGCCAGCGCCTGGCAGCCCTCGGCGTGCGCCACCTGCGCCTGGGCACCGAAGACAAGCTGCCCGCCGCCGAAGCCCTGCTGGCCGAGCTGGGCAGCAGCTGGGCCGAAGCCGCCGCCATCGGCGACGACTGGCCCGACCTGCCCCTGCTGCAACGCGCCGCCTTCGCCTGCGCGCCCCCGCTGGCGCATGCCGAGGCGCGCGCGCTGGCCCGCCACGTCACCAGCGCCCGCGCCGGCGAAGGTTCGGCGCGCGAGTTCTGCGACCTGCTGCTCATGGCCAGCGGCCACTACGCCCGCCTGCTGCAAGCGCACCTGCCGGCGGATGGCACGCAAGCGCCCAAGCCATGAACCGCACCCACCTCATGCGCCTGGGGCGCGACCAGCTCTCCACCTGGCTGCCCGCGCTGATGATGATGCTCTTTGCCCTGGGCACCTGGTGGCTGGTGCGCAGCGCCCCGCGCGTGACGGGCGCGCCGGTGGAAAGCGTCGTCTCGGCAGAGCCGGACGCCTTCATGCGCCAGTTTTCCGTGCGCAGCTTCGACCCCGAAGGCCGCCTGCGCAACGAACTCACCGGCACCGAAGGCCAGCACTTTCCCGCCACCGACACCATGCTCGTGCAGTCGCCACGCATGCGCGCCTTCGACGAGCTGGGCCGCCTGACCACCGCCACTGCCCAGCGCGGCCAGTCCAACGGCGACGGCTCCGAGATCGAGCTGTTCGGCGATGCGCTGGTCGTGCGCGAACCCTTCACCGCCCCCGACGGCCGCACCCAGCCGCGCCTGACCATGCAGGGCGAACACCTGCACGCCTTCGTCGAGCAAGAGCGCGTGCAGTCCGAACAGGCCGTGCGCCTGACGCGCGGGCAGGACGTGTTCACCGGCGAGCGCTTCGACTTCGACAACCAGACCGGCGTGGCCAACCTGCAAGGCCGCGTGCGCGGCGTCATCCAGCCTGTCACGCGGTGAGCGCGGCAGCAGGGCAGCGATAGAGAAAAACAAGTGAGCTTCTTACGTACGGTTTAAAACGATTTCAGATATTTTTCATTCTGAAATCGTTTTAAAACATGCGCAAACAGCTCACTTTATATTTTCAAACTGACCGCAGGGCGGAGCCAGGGAGGGATTCCGCCAGCGTCGGTAAAGCCTTCACCCGCAGCGCGTCGGAATCGCTGCGCGGTTCCGACCTACGGGCTTTCAGACTGTCCGTAGGGCGGAACCCCGAAGGGATTCCGCCGCCGCCCGCGCCGCCATGCCCCTGCGCCTCAGCGCAGCACCGGCTCGTCGGGCAAATGGTTGTGTGCCGCATCGGCACTTTCATCCGCTGGAAAGTGCGCCACCAGCACGGCGCTCACTTCTTCCAGCGCCCGCGTCAGCCCGTCCTCGAAGTGATCTTCGTGCAGCGCCTGCGCCAGCCGGGCGACGATGGCCTGCCACTCACTGCCGTCCACGCGCGCATGCACGCCGCGGTCGGCCACCAGCTCGATGGCGTGTTCGGCCAGCAGCACGTAGATCAGCACGCCGTTGTTGTGCGCGGTGTCCCACACGTGCAGCTTGGCAAACTGCATCAGCGCGCGCTGGCGCACGATCTCGGCCATGGGCACGCGCTGGCGCACGTGTCGCCACAGGTAGCTGCCGGGCAGGCCGCCTTCCACGCAGATGCGCACCTCGCCCGTGTGGCGCTGCTCGCTGGCGTGCACGCGGCGGCGCAGCGTCTCGGCCAGCGCGGGCGGCACGGCGCGGCGTGCGTCGGCCTCGTCGAACCAGCGGTGGCGCCACAGGCGCAAAAATGTCTTCACGGGTTCACCACCTTCCGCTGGCACCGCCGCCGCCAAAGTTGCCCCCGCCGCCCGAGCCGAAGCCGCCACCGCCAAAGCCGCCACCTCCGAAACCGCCGCCGCCGCCCCAGCCACCGCCCGGCGGCGGAAACATGCCGCCGCGCCCGCCGCCCGTGCGCGCCTGCGGCAGCGTGGTTATCACGCTGGCAAACAGCGCATACACCGCCCCGATCAGCCCCGCGCCCAGGGCCAGCGCCACGCTGGCGGTGAACCAGAAGGCCAGCCCGCCCATGCCCACGCCCGTGGCCAGCGCGCCCAGCTTGCGCCCGAAAATGCCGCGCGCAAAAGCCGTGACCACAGGCACGGCTATCAGCAGCAGCGCCGCCACGTGGAACAGCCCCTTTTGCAGCCACTGAAAGATCGTGGCAGCGTCCCCCAGCAGCACGGTCGGGACGACCTGCCCCTCGGCCCAGGGCCAATTCGCGGCCTGCGTGGCGGGCGGCAGCGCTTCGCCGCGAATGCGCGCGTCGATCTGCGCCACACCTGCCGTCAGCCCGCCGGCAAAGTCGCCCTGGCGGAAGCGGGGCGTGATCGCGTCGTTGATGATGCGGCCCGCGGCAATGTCGGGCACGGCACCTTCCAGCGTCTTGGCCACTTCGATGCGCACGCGCCGGTCTTGCAGCGCCACCAGCAGGATCAGCCCGTCGCCCACCTCGCGCCGGCCAATCTTCCAGTCGTTGCCCACGCGGTTGGCATAGGCGGCAATGTCTTCCGGCGCGGTGGTGGGCACCATCAGCACCACCACCTGCGCGCCCTTGTCGCGCTCCAGCGCGGCCAGCGTGCCGTCCAGCGCGGCCGTCTGCGCGGGCGTGAGCGTGCCAGTGGTGTCGATCACCCGCGCGGTGAGCGGCGGCACCGCTTGCAGCGCCTGTGCCTGCGCGGCAAAGGCCAGCAGCAGCGTGGCCAGCAGCACGCATGCCGTCAGCAAAACGGCATGCAGTGACAGTCGGGCAGGGGAGGGTGGCACGTCAGAGCCAGCCGGAAATCAGCGCGAGGCCGCAGGCGCGGGGCCGAAGTCCACGCGCGGCGGGCTGGAGATGGCCGCCTCGTTGGCCACGCTGAAGTTTTCCTTCGGTGCGTAGCCAAACACCTTGCCCGTCAGGTTGGTGGGAAAACTGCGCGCCAGCACGTTGTATTCCTGCACGGCCTGGATGTAGCGGTTGCGCGCCACGGCAATGCGGTTTTCGGTGCCCTCCAGCGCCACGCGCAAATCGGCAAACGCCTGGTTGGCGCGCAGTTGGGGGTATTGCTCCACCGTCACCATCAGGCGGCTGAGAGCGCCCGACAGCTCGCCCTGCGCGGCCTGAAACTGCTGAAATGCCTGCGGGTCGTTCAGCGTCTCGGGCGTCACCTGAATGCTGGTGGCGCGTGCGCGCGCCTCGATCACGCGGGTGAGCGTTTCTTGCTCGAAATTCGCCTCGCCCTTGACGGTGTTGACCAGGTTGTCGATCAGGTCGGCCCGCCGCTGGTATTGGTTGACCACCTCGCTCCAGGCCGATTTGGTGGCCTCGTCCAGGCGCTGAAAATCGTTGTAGCCGCAGCCTGTGAGCGACAAAGCCACGGCCAGGGTGGCGCTGATGCGGATAAGCCAGCTTTTCATGGGGGTTCCTCTCTTGCAGGTACAGGGCAGGTGCCCGATCAGGCGCGCACGGTATCACGTCTGGCGCCGGGCGCTCAAGCGCTTCACGGCGCTGACGCATGCACCCGTCACAATGCGTGCCCATGCCCAAGTCCCGCTACCGCGCCGCTGCCGCCGGCGGCTCCGCCCACGACGTGGAAACCGCCTTCTACGAAGCCCTGCACAACGCCGACATCGAGCAGTTCATGGCCTGCTGGGCGGACGAAGACGATATCGTCTGCGTGCACCCCGGCGGCCCGCGCCTGGTGGGCGCGGCGGCCATCCGCGCGGCTTTCGAAAGCATGTTCGCGCGCGGCCCCCTGCGCGCCACGCCCGAGCGCCTGCGCCAGGTCGAATCGCTCGGCGCGGCCATGCACAGCGTGCTGGAGCGCGTGGAGCTGTCCACCGACGAAGGCCCCCGCCGCGCCTGGGTCATCGCCACCAACGTCTACCTGAAAACCGCCCAGGGCTGGCGCCTGGTGGCCCACCACGCCAGCCCCGGCCAGGCCGAGGCGAGCGATACCACGGTGCCTGCGCAGCTGCTGCACTGATGACGAATGACTGCGCCGCTGCGCGGCGCATGACGAATGACAAAAAAGGCGATGCGAGCCGTTTGCGCCCTTGTCATTTGTCATTGAAGCGCAGCGAAGTCATTCGTCATGCAGGCACCCACAGTGACCGATCCTGATGTGACCCCTTACCAAGCCCCCTGCTGGCTGCCCGGCGGCCATGCGCAGACCATCTGGCCTGCGCTGCATGCGCGGCGCGTGGCGGGGCCGCGCGTGTCCTATCGGCGCGAGCGCTGGCACACGCCCGATGGCGACTTCGTGGACGTGGACTGGCTCGATGCGCCCGCCGCCGCAGGCGCGCCGCTGCTGGTGCTGCTGCACGGGCTGGAAGGCTCCTCGCGCAGCCACTATGCCGAGGCCTTTGCCAGCTGGGCGCGCGCGCAGGGCTGGCGCTTTGCCGTGCCGCACTTTCGCGGCTGCTCGGGCGAGATCAACCGCGCGCCGCGTGCCTACCATTCGGGCGACTTCGAGGAGGTGGGCTGGCTGCTGGCGCGATTTGCCGCCGCGCAGGCGAGCGTGAACCCCGCCGCGCCGCTCTTGGCCGTGGGCGTGTCGCTGGGCGGCAATGCGCTCTTGCGCTGGGCGGGCGAAGCGGGCGAGCAGGCCGCGCGCACCGTGCGCGCCATCGCGTCGGTGTGCGCGCCGCTTGATTTGGCCGCAGGCGCGCGCGCCATTGGCCGGGGCTTCAACCGGCACACCTACACGCGCTTTTTCCTGCGCAGCATGAAACCCAAGGCCGCCGCCAAGCTGGCGCAGCACCCCGGTCTGTTCGACGCCGTGCGCCTGGCGGCGGTGCGCGACCTGTACGCCTTCGACGACCTGTTCACCGCTCCGCTGCACGGCTTTGCAGACGCCGACGACTATTACCGCCGCGCCTCCGCCAAGCCCGTGCTGCCCGCCATCCGCGTGCCCGCGCTGGTGCTCAACGCGCGCAACGACCCCTTCGTGCCCGCCGCCAGCCTGCCGCGCCAGAGTGAGGCAGGCACGCACGTCACCCTGTGGCAGCCCGCCGACGGCGGCCACGTCGGCTTTTGCCAAGGCGCGCTGCCCGGCCACGTCCACTGGCTGCCCCGGGCCGTGGGCGGCTGGCTGCTGCGCGGTTGAGCGCTGAGCGTTGGGCGGGTTTTCACGCTCAACGCCCAACGCTGAACCCTGAACGGCAAACGCCTGGGCTGACACAATCCGCGCACATGCAAACCACGCTCGCCCCCGAATACGAAGGCACGCCCGCTGGCCGCGAGGCCCAGGCCATCCTGCGCCAGTGCGTTCACTGCGGCTTTTGCACCGCCACCTGCCCCACCTACCAGTTGCTGGGCGACGAACTCGACGGCCCGCGCGGGCGCATCTACCTCATCAAGCAGGTGCTTGAGGGCCACACCCCCACGCGCGACACGCAGCAGCACCTCGACCGCTGCCTCGGCTGCCTGAGCTGCGAAACCACCTGCCCCAGCGGCGTGCGCTACGGCCACCTGCTCGACATTGGCCGCCAGCTCGTCGATGCCCAGGTGCCCCGCCCACCCGCCGAAGCGCGCACGCGCCAGCGCCTGCGCCAGGGCCTCGGCTCGCCGCTGTTCGGCCCCGCCATGCGCTTGGGGCAAGCGGTGCGCGGCCTGCTGCCCGCGTCGTTGCGCGACAAGGTGCCCGCCCGGCGCGCGCCCGGCGCATGGCCCCCGGCAGCCAGGCACGCGCGCCAGGTGCTGCTGCCCGAAGGCTGCGTGCAGCCGTCGATGGCCCCGCCCATCAACCCCGCCACCGCCCGCGTGCTGCACGCCGCAGGCATCGGCAGCGTGCGTGCGCGCGGGCAGGGCTGCTGCGGTGCCATCAAGCTGCACCTGGCCGACCCGCAAGGCGGCCTGCGCCAGGTGCGCGTCAACATCGACGCCTGGTGGCCTCACATCGACAGCGGCCAGATCGAGGCCATCGTCACCAACGCCAGCGGCTGCGGCGCGGTGGTCAAGAACTACGGCCACCTGCTGAAAGACGACCCCGCCTACGCCGCCAAGGCCGCCCGCGTCAGCGCGCTGGCGCGCGACGTGAGCGAGCTGCTGCCCGACATCGCCGCCGCTTTGCAAGGCCGCGTGCGCCCGCCCGAAGGCGTGCTCGCCTGGCACCCGCCCTGCACCCTGCAACACGGCCAGCGCCTGCGCGGCGGGGTGCAAGAACACCTGCGCGCCCTCGGCTTCGATCTGCGCCCCGCCGCGCAGGAAGGCCACTGGTGCTGCGGCAGCGCCGGCACCTACGCCGTGCTGCAACCCGCGCTGGCCACGCAGCTGCGCGACCGCAAGCTGGGCCACCTGCTGGGCGAAGGCGCAGCCGAACGCCCGGCCATGGTGCTGTCGGCCAACATCGGCTGCATCACCCACCTGCAAGCAGCCACCGACGTGCCCGTGCGCCACTGGATAGAAGCGCTGGACGCCGCGCTCATCCCCGTGCAAGAGCCAAATGAATAAAAAGAGAAGCTGCTTGCGTACGATATAAAACATTTTCAGATGCAAACATATGGAAAAATGTTTTATAACGTACGCAAACAGCTACTGTTTTAACATTTCCGCGTCCCCTTTTCATTGTCTTTTTTGCGTCCTTCGCGAATCCTTCGCGTCCTT
>JAUNTQ010000099.1 GCA_030538605.1 Pseudomonadota bacterium | reverse complement strand
TCGGAGTGGAACTCCTCATGGATGATGCCGCCGCCGGCGGTCATCCACTGCACGTCGCCCTGGCCGATGACGCCGCCCGCGCCCGTGCTGTCGCGGTGCTCCACCTCGCCGTCGTAGACGATGGTCACCGTCTCGAAGCCGCGGTGCGGGTGCGCGCCCACGCCGCGCCGATAACCGGCGTTGGGCGCAAACGTGGTGGGCGCGGCGTAGTCGAGCATCAGAAACGGGCTGCGCTCGGCCACGCCCGCGCCGCTGTAGCCAAACAGGCCGTGCACCGGAAAACCGTCGCCCACCCAGTGGCGGCCGGGCGCGGCGCGCACGCCGGTCACGGTCTTGGCAGCGGTGGCGGTAGTGGCGGGGGGCATGGTGGTGGTCATCGTGACGCTCCTTGTCTTGAAAATGGCACCAGCCCATTTGCCGGTGCGATGGATGAAGGATAAATAAACATGCAGGTGAAATAAATAGGTCTTGTGTGGCTTCATCGTCCCATTGGCGAGACAATGGGGCGCATGTTCTCTCGTTGTGGCGCTGCCCCATGCAAGACCTGAACGACCTCGCCTATTTCGCCGCCGTGGTCGATGCGGGCGGCTTTGCCGCCGCCGAACGCGCCACCGGCGTGCCCAAGTCGCGCTTGAGCCGCCGCGTGGCCGAGCTGGAGGCGCGGCTGGGCGCGCGCCTCATCCAGCGCACCACGCGGCGCTTTGCCGTCACCGCCCTGGGCCAGCAGGTGCTGGCGCACGCCCGCGTCATGCGCGCCGAGGCCGAGGCGGCCGAACAGCTCGCCGCCACGCAAGCCGCCGAGCCGCGCGGCGAAGTGCGCGTGAGCTGCCCGCCCGCGCTGCTGCAGCACGCCGTGGGGCCGGTGCTGGCGCGCTTTCTCAACGCCTGGCCGCGCGTGCGGCTGCACGTGCAATCCACCAACGCCAACGTGGACGTGTGGCAAGGCGGGGTGGACCTGGCCCTGCGCGTGCGCGCTCCCGGCGCGCTGCTGCCGCGCGAGGAAACCGTGCGCGCGCTCGCCCTCAGCCCCCATGTGCTGGTGGCCGCGCCCGCGCTGCTGACCAGCGCCCAGCCCCCGGCGGGGCCGGCCGATCTCGCCGCCCTGCCCACGCTGGCGCTGGGCCATTCGCCCGAAGAAAGCGAGTGGGTGCTCACTGGCCCGCAAGGCGAGCAGGCCCGCGTACCGCTGGCGCCCCGTCTGGTGGCCGACGACATGGCCGCGCTGCTGTGCGCAGCGCTGGCGGGCGTCGGCTGCGCCGTGCTGCCACGCCTGATGGCCCATGGCCCGCTGGCGCGCGGCGAGCTGCAAGCCGTGCTGCCCGGCTGGGCGCCGCCTGCCGGCGCGGTGCAGGCCGCCTACGCCAGCCGCCACGGCATGCGCCCGGCGGTGCGCCAGCTGCTGGACGCGCTGGCGGCAGGCTTTGCCCAGCTCATCGACGAGGGGCGCTGTCTGCATCTGGAGGCGATGCCCTGAGAATTTGAAAAAGTGAGCTTCTCGCGCAGTTCATGCATTAAATTCAGATGAAAAGACATTGAATATCCCTTAATAGATGCGCAAGCAGCTCCTTTTTTTATATTTCTCTCGTTGTCTCCCCGCATGAATGCCTGCACCAGAAAATGAAACGCCCATTCGAGTCATTTACAGGATATTTCACTTTCTTTCTAAATCCATAGTAATCTTGTAATGGGCTTATCTAGAATGGAATGAATCCAAATTAGCGAGGTTTGTCACCTTCGCGCCGCATTCATCCACCTGAAGAGGCCCCATGTCCACAGACCACGACGACAGTGAACCCCTTCTGGCGCCCTCGTCGGGGGAAGACAGAGGCCGCCTGGCAGGGTTTTTAAAACGCCTGCACGGCGAAAGCGACAGGCAAGAAAAGGACGAGTCGGAAGAAGGCCAGCTGTACCGGCGCCTGCAGCATGAGCAGCTGCTCATGCGTGAAAAGGCCGTGCTGGCGCTGCCCGCCGCGCTGAAAACCTTTGCCGCCGAACCCGTGCTGCAACAGCACGCGCAGGGCGGCACGCCGGTGCAGCTGACGCTGCAACTCAGGCAACCCGACGGCCGGCCTCTCACCGGCGTCACTTACCGGCTGGTGGCGGCGGAGACGGACAAGGGCGAGGTCGAGGCGCCGCCGGTGGCCGTGCGGCGTGTGCTGAGCGATGGCTCGGCCGTGGTGCAGCTGCCCGAGGCCTGGCAACACCTTGATGTGCGCGGCATCGTGGTGGGCATCACTGGCCGCGAAGGCCTCTATAAGCACAAAGTGCCCTTGCCCCGCAAGTCGGCAGACGGCCAGACGCTGCCCGTGACCGTGCAGCGCCCGATCGATCCGCTGGCGCTGGACGTGTGGGCCGAGCTGGCCCGCATGGCCGACGGTCTGGGCGACAGCGCGCCCGAGGCAAAACCCGAGCCCCTGCGCCCCGAAGTGGCGCTGGGCGAAGGCGAGTGCGGCATGGTGTTTCGCACCGACCCCTCGCGCGACAGCCATGCCTTCGGCGTGCTGTTTCGCCTGACCGACCCCGCCCTGAGCCTCAAGACGCTGGCCTTGTTTCCGGACGACAAAGCCAAGTACCGGGCGGGCCGGGCGGTGTACGCCACGTCGAACGCCAACGCCCCCGGCATGCACGCGGTCGATCGCGTGGCGATTGACCGGCCGATTTCGACCGAGGCGTTTCGCCAGCAGCTCTCGGGCATTGCCTCGCCCCGCCAGTTGCCGCTGGCGGCCACGCTGGCGATCGGCTACGTGGTCACGCTGGCGCAGCGCTGGACGCAAAGCGGCCTGGCGCTGGGCGATCTGGTGTATTCGCTGCCGCTGGCGCCGGGCGAGCAGCAGCGCATTGCCGTGATGGAGCGCCGCGAAACCGCCTCGGTGATGGAGCGCGAGGCCATGGCGCAGCGCGAGGACATCCGCTTCGACGAAACCGACACCAGCACGGTGCAGGCCACCTTCACTGCGGGTTACAGCGAGGCGGCCTCGGGGGGTTCCGAATACCAGAGCAGCGCCGAATCCTTCTCCACCGCGCATGCTACCGGCGGTGGCGGCGTGTTTCCGTTCGGCGCCTTTGGCGGCGGCGGCTCCATCAGCTTTGGCAGCAGCAGCGCGCAGGGCAGCACCGGCACCTGGATGCAGGGCGCGCGCAACTCCACCACCGTGGCCACGCAGAACACCATGGCCGCCGTCAACCGCCGTGCGCAGGCGGTGCGCAGCGCCTCGCGCACCTCGGTGCGGCTGGCCAGCGCCACCGAAACCACGCAGGTCACCACCAAGGTCATCACCAACCACAACAAGACCCGCGCGCTGACCATGCAGTACTGGGAGGTGCTGCGCCTGTTCGACGTCAGCACCGTGGTGCAGGACGTGAACCTGGTCTGCCTGGTGCCGCTGGACGTGATCGACTTTCTGCCGGCACACCAGCCCGCGCGGCTGGGCAAGAACGCGCTGGGGCGCGACGCGCTGTTGACGCGCTACGCCAAGCTGCTGCTGCACGCCGACGCGCTGATGGTGGAAGTGCCGTGGCGGCTGCGCAAGGGCTTGCAGGCCCTGACCGATTTCGTCGCCGATCCCCGCGCCGACGTGCAGGAACCCGCCGGCGCGGCCTTGACCACGCTGCGCGTCACGGTCACGGGCGGCCTGCACGCGCATGACCGCGTGAGCGTGCAGCTGCTGTACCGCCGCGGCATGCGCTCGGCCACGCATGCGCTGCCCGCGACGGGCGCCGAGCCGCCCACGGGCAGCAGCGCCTTCACCGAAGAGGCCGAACTCATCCACTGGCTGCAAGCGCAGCGCCGCGGCCATCAGTCGGCGCAGGTGGACATCGTGCTGCCCGAATCGGTGGGCCTGCACGACGTGGCGGGCGTGTCGGTCACGCAGGCCTGCCGCGAGATGCACTACGTCTATGCGCCCAACATCAAGAAGGCCCTGGAAGCCGTTCAGGGGGTGAACCCGGGCGACATCCTCAAGGCCCTCAACAACGCCGTTGACCTCAAGACGCGCTCGCACACCCATCCGGCGCAGTGGGTCGATCGCCACTCGGGCGACCTGGCCGTGAGCGTTGAAGCCACCATCGGCACGGAGGACAGCGCGCCAACCCTCGCCAGCGTCGCAAGCACCATCGTGCCCGGCCACGGCCTCGTCGTGCCGGCCAACCGGCAGGCGCCCAGGCTGTCTTACGACGCGCTGCTGGAGATCGAGAAAACCCTGCAATGGGTGCTGCGCCACACCATGCGTTGCAGCAAGCGCGTGATCGCCTCGATGACGCCCGAAGAGCGCACCATCCTGCTGGAGCGCTATAGCGTCACGCCGCCGCTGATGGGCGAGAACGGCCAGGTGCAGGAAGGCGTGTCGCTGCTGTCTTGCGTCACCAACAAGGTGCTGGGCTTTTACGGCAACGCCATCGTCATGCCCTTCCAGGTGCCGGCGGCGCTGTATGACGACGAGAAGATGAGCAGCGCGCGCATCGAGCAGGCGCTCAAGCGCTTTCACATGCAGGGGTTCGACCACCGCGCCACCACCATCGCGCTGCCCACGCGCGGCGTGCTGGGCGAAGCGGTGCTGGGGCGCTGCCCGTCGGCGGAGAAAATCGACCTCACGCGCTTCTGGAACTGGCAGGACTCGCCCGGCGAGCAGGCCACCGAGATCGGCCCCATCCAACTGCCCAGCGGCAACAGCGCCGCCGGCCTGCAAGCGCCCAACGCACTGGGCGCTGCCGCCCCCATCATCAACAACTTCTCCACCAGCGGCTCCGGCGCCGACAGCGCGCTGGCCGCTGCCATCGCGCAGCGCGCGGTCGAGTTCGGCCAGCCTTTCGACGCGAACGCGCTGACCAACGCGGGCAATCTCAAGGGCGTGCTGACCACGACGATCGAAACGGCAGAGTCGGCCCGCAGGGACGCGCTGACGGCGGCCAAGGAGATCACGCTCAAGGCCATGTCGGTGGCGGGCGGCTCGCCCGGCGGCGGCGGTGGCGGCAACAAGCCCGCCGCGCCAACGCCCGCGCCATCACCCGCGCCCGGCCCCGGCCCCAGCCCCGGCGGCGGTGGCGGTGGCGTGCCGGCACCGGTGCCGCCGGTCGATCCGCAGCCGCCGCCTGCGCCCGTGCCTGCGCCCGCACCCGCGCCGGCCAACCTGAGCATCTACTTCAACAAGAACAGCGCCGAGCTTCTTGATGTCACGCAGGAAGGGATTGGGCAGGCGCAACACGAGAAGCTGGACGCATTCGCCCAGGCGGTCACCGCGTATGCCGAGGCGCATGGCACCCTTCGCATCGAGGTGCTGGGCTACGTGTCGCCCGAAGGCTCCGAGCGCAGAAACCAGGTGCTCATCCGCGAGCGCGCCCAGGTGGTGACCAACGCCTTGCAGGCCCGGCTGTCGCACCCCGGCATCACGCTGCTGCCGCCCCGGCTGGGGGGCTGGGCACAGGATCAGGATGAGGGCGGCAACGACAACCCGACCTTCCCGCGCATGCGCCGGGCCGACGCCAGGGTCGCCGACTGACCTCACCCGCCATCACCCGAAACCGCACCCAAGGACGCTCCCATGACCGATCAGAACGAATCCATTCCATCGGCGCTGGCGGCCGTCATCCGCGCCGCCGCCTCGCCCGAGGTGCAGCAGGCGCAGGCCATGATGCTGCGGCGCATTGCGCTGGAAGGCAGCGTGGTGGCCTCGCGCATTCCGCCGCCGCGCAACATCACCGAAGTCGGCGGCTACCTCAACCTGCTGGCTGCGGGCGGCCACAGCGATTTGCGCACCACCGCCATCGCCACCGCGCTGGGGCTGGCCAGCCCGGTCAGCATGGGCACGGTGGACAGCGCACCGGCCTCCGCCTTTGCCCGCGTGGGCAACGACATGGGCAACGTCAACGCCCCCGGCCTGCTGCATGAAGTGCCGCTGCGTGCCGACCTGGCCGCCGCCTGGCAGGCGCGCGTGCAGCCGCGTTTGCGCGCGCTGGGCGCCAGCCTGCCGCTGTGGGCATCGCCGCCTGGCCTGCCATCGCCCGGCCCGTTGCAGGCCGCGCCAGACGCCCTGCTGGCCGCAGGCCGCTGCGTGTGGGTGGCGCCGCAGGCCGCGCTGGTTGACCCCGAGACCGACCCCGTCAGCCTGGGCTGGCTGCCGGGCGAGCCGCCCGACGCCCCGCGCGTGATGCTGCGCACCACGCAGGGCGATGCGGTGCCGTCATGGAACGCCTACCTCTGGGACGCGACGGCCAACGCGCTGATGGTGCGCCCGATGGAGGCATACACCTGTGCCGACGCCGGGCCCATCGTCGCGCTGGCGGGCTTTCGCTTTGCACGGGCGCAGGTGCCGGCCCAGCGGCATGACCTGGGCTGGGCGCGGCTGATCAACACCACGGGCCTGATGCCCGGCGTGAGCCGCCTGGGCGACGAGCTGCTGCGCGTCTGGCCCGAATCAGCGGTGGCCGCCAGCGCCTTTGCGCTCAGGCTGAACGACGTGTGGGACGGCGCGGACTTCGTGCCTTAGGGCGCGGCGCTTTTCCTGCTGAAGCGAAATGACTTCGCTTCGCTCAATGACTGGCGCTGGCGCGCCATGACAAATGACAAATGACCAAGGCGCTGTGCAGGTGCATGCCTTGCGTCATTTGTCATGCGCCGCAGGCGCGGTCATTCGTCATCGTGCACCGCTGGTCAACTGCAATGATAAAAAGTGAGCTGCTCGCGCAGCATATAAAACATTTTAAGATATAAACATATATTAAAATGGCTTATAACGTACGCAAGCAGCTCCTGTTTTATCCTTTGCAGCCGCTCACATCACCCGTGCGCAGGCGCTCGGCGCGGGCGGCGGTGTCGGGGTGGGTGCTGAACCAGTCCATGCCGCGCGTGGGGGCCTGGTCGGGGGCGGCATCGGCTGGCGCTTTGGCCTGGTTGCCGTCCTTGCCTTCTTCATCGCCGTGCGCTTTGTCGTCCTCGCGCGAGAGGCCGAGCAGCAGCGTGCCCATGGGTGAGACGGGCATGCCGCTGGCGCGCATGAGGTTGACGGCGTAGCAGTCGGCCTGGCGCTCGTGGCCCCGGGTGTAGGACAGGCCGGTGAGCACCGACGCGCCGGTGCTGATGAGGGTGGACACATCGCCCAGCGCCAGTCCCAGGCCGATGTTGAGCACGCCTTGCTCGACCACCATGCGCGTGGTGTGGCGGTGCGCGACGTGGCCGATCTCGTGCGCCAGCACGCCCAGCAGGGCCGCGTCGCCGGTGCCGGGCATGCGGTCGGCGGCTTCGACGATGTCGTCGGTCATCACCACCGTGCCGCCCGGCAGCGCGAAGGCGTTGGCACCCAGGCCCGAGCGGAAGTGCAGGGTGAGCGGCGGCGCGTATTGGCGGTAGGGCTGGTGGGCGGTGTCGGCGCGCACGGCGGCGGCCAGCTTGTCGAAACCGGCGCGCAGCTCGGCCTGGCGTTTTGCGGGCAGCGCACTGGGCTTGAAGTAGCGGCGGTCGATCTGCGCCATGACTTCCTCGCCCAGCTTCTGCTCCCAGCCGAGCGGCACCACGCGCGTGAGCTGGGTGGCGGCCCAGGGCGTGCCCCAGCGGTAGAAGGCCCACAGCCCGACCACCGACAGCACCAGCACGGTGAGCAGCACGCGCCACTGGGTCTGCATGCGCTCGGCCAGGCTGGCGCGCCGCCCGGCAGCGGCGACGGCGGCGTGCCAGGCAGGAATGTCTTCGATGAGCGCGCTGCCGTGGGCGTGCAAATCGAGCGTGAGCGCGCGCAGGCCCACGGCGCGCGGCTGGCTCCAGCTCTCGGGCCAGCCCACGTCGCGGTGGGCCACGCGCAGGGGGGTGGCCTCTGGGGTGGCGTCCTGCCCGGCGTCCAGCGGCGTGACGAGCACGTCCGGCCCGCGCGGGCCGGGCAGCAAGGTGATGTGCGCGGGCCGCGCGCGGCTGCTGCGCCCGTCGAACCACTGCGCCCGCACGCGCGCGGCGCGGGGGGCGGTGGGGGCGGGGGTGGGTGCGGTGGTGGTGGCCATGGGCGGAGGTGCGGCGGTCAGCCGATGATGTCCAGGCCCATCGCGTCGGCCAGCGCGTCGCCCAAAGCGCCTTGCTCGCGCACGAGCTGCCCTTCAAGCTGGTCGATGCCGCCGCGCACGTGCAGCGTCACCGATTCGACCTTGCGCCGGTATTCCGACACGCGGGCGAAGGGGCGGTAAAAGCCGAGCGTGAGCAGGGTGAACAGCACGTTCTTCATGCGCAGCCCCACGAAGCCCCACACGCCGAGCGTGCACTTGCTGCGGGCGATGTGGCCCAGGCCGACCTGGTCCCACACCAGGCGGAACACGCGCGCCTCGCGGTAGGCGAGCACGGGCGCGGTCAGCACGAAGAACATCACCAGGCCCAGCACGGCGAGCATCGCCGCCAGCATGATGTGCCGCAACAGGAAGTCGGTCAGGGTCTGGCTCGTCACGCTGGCAAAACCCAGCACCATCAGCACGCTAACCAGCACGCCGATGACCATGAAGCAGAGCAGCGCCAGCCCCGCCGTGGCCAGCCAGATGCGCACGAAGGCGCCGAAGGTGGGCTTCCACAGCCCGAACTGCTGGCCCACGCGCGCGCGGCGCACGAACAGGCGGCGGTAGTTGAACTCCAGCCGGACGAAGCACAGCAGGCTCAGCAGGCCCACCAGCAGCACGCCCAGCCCGAACAGGGGCACGAAAGGCGTGTCCATGTCTCGCAGCGCGTCCTCGTCCTCGTTGGCGTCGATGGCCTCGGGGATGTCGGCCAGATCGTTCAGGCTGTCTTCCAGGCCGCTGCCCGTCATCAGCGCCATGGCCGTGAACAGGGCCAGCCACAGGCCGACCATGACGAACATCGGCCAGCTGGCCGCATACACCTCGCGCCAGCGCGCCACGAAAGCCAGGCGCACGCCGCGCCAGCGCGTGGAGCGCAGGCGAAAGCGCATGGCGCTGCCCCAGAAAAACGGCGTCAGCACCACGCTGATGACCAGCATCACGCCCGCGACCACATACTGCCCGGTGGATTCGGCCACGTTGTAGATGACGTACATCAGCACCAGCACCAGAAAGCCGACGAACATGCGGCGCGCGGACGCGGTGAACTCCAGCGGCGTGCCCGCCACCAGCGTGTGGCCGTAGAAATACTGCACCGTGCGCTTGCGTGCAAAGGGGGTGTACAGGCCGATGGTGACCAGCGTGAGCAGCACGTTCACGATCCACACGCGGAAATACTCGCCGCCCCGGCCGGTGAAGGCCACGCGGTGCGATTCGAGCGCGCCGCGCGGGGCGGCGGCGGGGGGCCGTGGCACGGGTTCACCTGGCCCGGCGGGGCCGGTGCGATCGGTCGGGGTCATGTGGCGCGCTCCATCCTCCGTTGATGTGGCGCGCAGTGTAAAGGCCGGTCAGCCGGGCACGGTGGCCTGCAAGTGCTCGACATGCGCGAGCAGCGAGCGCTTGGCCAGCGGCCACACGCGGGGCGGCACGTCGTCGTAGGCGATGGCCACCCAGTCGTCCAGCGTGCCGGCAGGCTGCGCCTGCATGGCGGCGCGCACCTTGGCCTCGCGCGCAAGGCGGTGGGCCTTCAGGTGCGCGATGGCACCTGCCGCGTCGCCCAGCACGTAGCCGTGGGCGGGCAGGATGAAGCCGACGTTTTCGGCCTCGCACAGCGCGTGCAGGCGGTCCAGCGAGGCGAGGTAGTCGCCCATGTGGCCGTCGGGCGGGTCGATGACGGTGGTGGTGCCGTTCAGGATGTGGTCGCCGGAAAAGAGCAGGCCGTCTTCTTGCAGCACCAGGCACAGGTGGTTGGCAGCGTGGCCGGGGGTGTGCAGCACGCGCAGGGTGTGGGTGATGCTGCCTTCTGGGCCTTGGGCTGAAAGCGTGAGGCGCTCATCGTCTTGTAGCGTGCGGTCGGGGGTGAAGGCGCTGTTGGCGCGGGCGGTGGGCTGCGAGGGCAGGCCGAGGATGGGGGGCTGGCCGTGCGGCGCGGCAGCGCACAGCGCTTGCAGCGGGGCCGCGCCGGGCGAGTGGTCGGCGTGCGAGTGGGTGCAGACGATGGCGCGGATGTCGCCCCCGGCGGCTTGCCACAGGCGCTGGACGTGGGCCGCATCGGCGGGGCCGGGGTCGATGACGATGTGGCCGGTGCGCGCATCGCCCACGAGGTAGCTGTTGGTGCCGGGGCCGGTCATGAAGCCGGGGTTGGGGGCGGTGAGGC
>JAUNTQ010000098.1 GCA_030538605.1 Pseudomonadota bacterium | reverse complement strand
GGATCTTGTTGCGATGGCCGAAGATGAACGGAGCCATCTTGGGGTTCCAGAAGCGGGTCTGGTGGCCGAAGTGGACACCGGCTTCCAGCATTTGACGCATGGTCACGGACATGGGAATACCTTCTCAAGGTTGGGTCTAAAATCCAGCCCGCTTATCGCGCTCGGGCGGCTCGGCAGCTTAGCCAAACGCCTGGCGCGACACCTCGTGGGACTGGTTTGCGATTGGGCATTGCGCCCATTTTGCCGCGCAGGAAAGACTCAAGGCAGCAAAACCCGTCAATTCTAGCACGCTGCCCACAGCACCCCGGGCGGCCTTTCACCCACGACCTTCATGAACAGGACTTACGCAATTCAGCCTGGCTTGCGCCGGGCGGCACCTTGGAATGGCTGTGGAAAAGTCCTTTTTGCGTAAGCCGTGATGAACATCGCCATCATCGGCGCCGGCATCATCGGCGTGACCACGGCCTACGAGCTGGCCGCCGACGGCCACCAGGTGACGGTGTTCGAGCGCCATGCCAGCGTGGCCGAAGAGGCCAGCTTTGCCAACGCGGGCGTGGTGGCCCCCGGCTACGTCACCCCCTGGGCCGCGGCGGGCATGCCCGCGCGGGTGCTGCGCCACCTGCTGGCGCAGCACACCCCCGTGCGCATCAGCCGCCCGCTGGCACGCGCCGACGTGGCCTGGATGCGCCAATGGCTGCGCGCGTGCACACCCGCCACCTACACCGCCAACCGCACGCGCATGCAGCGCCTGGCCTTCTACAGCCGCCACCGCCTGCACGAGGTGGCCGCGCGCATGGCCTACGACTTCGATCGGGGCAGCGGCTACATGGTGCTGCTGCGCAGCGCGCGCGAGCAGCAGGCCGTGCAGCCGGGCCTGGCGCTGCTGCGCGAGCTGGGCGTGGCCTTTCACGAAATCACGCCGGACGAAGCGCGCCAGATCGAGCCCGCGCTGCATGCCGGCACGCCGCTGGCCGGGGCCATTCACCTGCCGCAGGACGAAGTGGGCAACTGCCGCCAGTTCGCCGTCATCCTGCGCGACGCGGCCGAGCAGCTGGGCGCGCGCTTTCAGTTCGGCACCGCGCTGGCGGCGCTGAGTGCCGCCCAGCCCACCACCGTGCAGCTGGCTGGCGAGGCCGCGCCGCAGCATTTCGACGCCGTGGTGCTGTGTGCCGGGGTGGGCTCTGCCGCGCTGCTGCGGCCACTGGGCCTGCGCCTGCCCTTGCGGCCCGTGTATGGCTACTCGGTCAGCGCCCCCATTCGCGAGCCGCTGCACGCGCCACGCAGCGGCGTGATGGACGAGCGCTACAAAGTCGCCATCTGCCGCCTGGGCCAGCGCGTGCGCGTGGCCGGTTCGGCGGAGATCGGCGGACAGCCGGACGCCATGAACCAAGCCTGCCTGCGCACGCTTTACAAGGTGCTGGCCGACTGGTTTCCTGCCGCCACGCGCCTGTCCAGCGGCGTGCAGCTGTGGAAAGGCGCGCGCCCCATGCTGCCCGACGGGCCGCCCGTGCTGGGCGCAAGCGGCCTGCCGGGCCTGTGGCTGAACCTGGGGCATGGCGCCAGCGGCTGGGCGCTGGCCTGCGGCTCGGCGCGCGTGTTGGCCGACCAGATCGCCGGGCGCGGGCCGGAGACCGACACCGAGGGCCTGGGCATCGAGCGCTGGCGCTGACCGCGCCGCGTCACATGAACAGAGCGCTGGCGCTCAGCCCGCAGGCGCGCGCACGGCTGGCGGGGGTGCGGCGGGCAGGTTCGGCGGGCGAAACGCCTGGCCGGGCAGCGGCCGCGCCACGGCATCGCCTGCGCTGGAGCGCTGTGCCAGCGGCGGCATCTCCAGCCGCGCTTCGCGCTCGCCCGCGGCAATCACCACCGCGCCGGGGCTGAGCGAGCGCACGGACCAGCCATCCACCCCCTCCAGCGCCCCGCCCACGCGCACCGGCTTGGGCGGCTGCCCATCCACGGCAATCAGCGCCGCACCGCGCCCGCCATGCGTGACGATGCCGCGCAGCGCCAGCCGGCTCGTCACATCCGCTGCCGGCGCTGCCTCGGCGCGCGCCCCATCAGGTGCGCCCAGCGCGCGCGCCACGGTGCGCGTGTCCACCGCCACGCCACCGGCGGCGCCCGCCACGGCCACGTCGCGCGGCAGACCGGCGTCACCGGCGCGCAAATACCAGAACAGCGCGCTGCCCGCCACCAGCGCCCACACCAGCAACGCGGCCAGGCTGGCGGCCAGACGCGGGGACAAACGCAGCCTCATGGGCGAACAACCGTATGCAACATGCAATGATTATGATGGATGGGATTTGCCGCTTCGAGCTGTTCCCCCATGACCGCGACCTCTTTTCTTGCCCGCCTGCGCCGCACCCGCGGCTTCACCCTGATCGAGCTGATGGTGGTGCTGGTCATCATCGGCGTGCTGGCCGCGCTGATCGTGCCCAACGTGCTCGACCGCACCGACGACGCCCGCGCCACTGCCGCCCGCACCGATGTGCACAACATCATGCAGGCGCTCAAGCTCTACAAGCTCGACAACCACCAGTTCCCCACCGGCGAGCAGGGCCTGCAAGCGCTGGTGACCCGCCCGGCCACGCCGCCCGTGCCCGGCAACTGGAAGCCCTATCTGGAAAAGCTGCCCAACGATCCCTGGGGCCGCCCCTACCAGTACCTCAGCCCCGGCGTGCGCGGCGAAGTGGACGTGATGAGCTTCGGCGCCGACGGCACCAGCGGCGGCGAGGGCAAGAACGCCGACATTGGCAGCTGGCAGTAAACCCAAGACCCGCGCGCGTGGCGGCGCGGCGCCTGCACCCACCCCATGACCCGCACCTGTTCGCCTGCTTCCGGCACGCGCGGCTTCACCCTGATCGAGCTGATGGTCGTCGTGGCCATCATTGCCCTTGGCACGGCGGTGGCCAGTCTGGCGCTGCGCGACGGCGAGGGCGACGCGCTGGCGCGCGAGGCCGATCGGCTGGCGGCGCTGCTGGAGTCGGCGCGGGCCCAGTCGCGCACGGCGGGGGTGCCGGTGCGCTGGCGCGCCGCGCCCGGCGGCTTTGCGTGGGACGGCCTGCCCGCCAGCGCGCCGCCGCTGCCCACGCACTGGCTGGACGCGCGCACGGGTGCGCTGGGCAATGCCCCGCTGCTGCTGGGGCCAGACCCCATCATCGGCGCGCAGGCCGTGGTCTTGCAGCGTGCGGGCGGCGCTGCGCCTGCCCTGCGCGTGGGCACGGACGGGCTGCGGCCTTTCACAGTGGATTCATTGCCATGAACGTGCGCCGCGTCACGGGCTTCACGCTGGTGGAGGTGATGGTGGCGCTGACCATCACGGCGATTGCGCTGGTGGCGGGCCTGAAAGCCACCGCCGCACTCACCGACAACGCCAGCCGCCAGGGCACGCTGCTGCTGGCGCAGCTGTGCGCCGAAAACCGCCTGGTGGCGCTGCGCCTGGCGCGGCAATTGCCTGGCGTGGGCGACACGGCGCTGGACTGCACCCAGGCGGGCCGCACCTTGCAGGTGGCGCAAGCGGTGCGGCCCACGCCCAACCCCAACTTCCGCCGCGTGGAGGTGTCGGTGCGCGAAGGCGGCTTTCAGATCGTGCAGCTGACGACGATTGTGGGAAGAAATTGAGCTCCCCCCTGAGTCGCGCTGCGCGCGCCATCCCCCCTGAGGGGAGAAGCACCCGATGGCCGGTACAAGCCCGGCCATGGGTGCCCTGGCATGGCCTGCTCCGCGGCCTTTTGGGGTGGCCTGCTGCGCGGCCACTGCGGGGCGCTGGGCATGCGCTGCGGCGGCGCGCACGCGGCTTCACGCTGATCGAGGTGCTGGTGGCGCTGACGATCATGGCGGTGATGGCCATGCTGACGTGGCGGGGCATTGACGGCATGTCGCGCGCGCAGCAGGCCACGCACCGCTATACCGACGACGTGCTGGCGCTGAACGCGGGGCTGGCGCAGTGGCGCGCCGATCTGGACGCGATGATGGTCTGGCCGCAGGCGCTGGGCGGCGCGCCCGAGGCCAGCACCGCGCCGCAGCGCAGCCTGCTGTGGGATGGGCGCGTGCTGCGCCTCACCCGCATCGCCACCGACACGCCGGGCGCGGGCCTGCGCGTGGTGGCCTGGACGCGTCACCCCGGCAACGGCCAGTGGCTGCGCTGGCAGTCGATGCCTGTCAGCTCTGCGCTGGCCTGGCAGGCGGCCTGGGACGGCGCTGCCGCCTGGGCGCAGACGGCCACGCCGCAAGCCGGCCACATCCTCGGCGCACAAGCCGTGGCAGTGGCCGTGGCGCAGGACTGGCAGCTGCACTACTTCCGCAACAACGCCTGGACCAACCCCCTGTCCAGCGGCGCAGAAAGCGCGCAGGCCACCGACACCCTGCCCGACGGCGTGCGCCTGATGCTCACCCTCGCCCCCGGCCAGAGCCTGAGCGGCCCGCTGCAGATCGACTGGGTGCGCCCCGACTTCGGCGCCGCGCGATGAACCATCCACCTCCTCCCCACACGCGCCCCTCCAGAGCTGCGCAGCAAGCCCCCCCAGTGGCCGCGGAGCAGGCCATTGCAGGCCGCACGAGCCGGGGTTTCCCCGGCGACCAGCGGCGTCCCCCTGGGGGGAAGGCGCCGCAGGCCGACTCAGGGGGGGGCCATCCTCGCCGCACGAGCCGGGGTTTCCCCGGCGACCAGCGGCGTCCCCCTGGGGGGAAGGCGCCGCAGGCCGACTCAGGGGGGGGCCATCCTCGCCGCACGAGCCGGGGTTTCCCCGGCGACCAGCGGCGTCCCCCTGGGGGGAAGGCGCCGCAGGCGCCTCAGGGGGGGGCTGCATTACTTGCCGCCATGATCACCGTCGCCCTCGTCGCCACACTGGCCGCGTCCGCGCTCTGGCGCCAGTGGCGCGGGGTGGAGGTCGAAGCCGCCGAGCGCGCCCGCGTGCAATCGGCCTGGATCCTGACCGGCGCGCTCGACTGGGGCCGCCTGATCCTGGGCGGCGACTTGCTTGAAGACCAGCGCGCGCAGCAAACCCGCAGGCAGCCGCCGGCCGACCACCTGGGCGAGCCCTGGGCCGTGCCCCTGGCAGAAGCGCGCCTGTCCACCTTTTTAGCCGCAGGCGAAGCCGCCGCCGAGGGCCGCGACGCCTTTCTCTCCGGCCAGGTGACCGATCTGCAATCGCGCCTGAACCTGATGAACCTGATTGCCGGCACGCCCGAAAACCAGATCGACGCGCTGGGCCGCTTCGACCGCCTGTTCACCCTGCTCGGTCTGCGCAGCGGCGAGCTGGCCGCGCTGCAGCGCGCGCTGGGCAACGCCGACAAGGCCGCCAAGGGCCAGCCCACCGAAACCGGCGACGCCCCGCTCATGCCGCGCGGCTTCGACGACCTGCTCTGGCTGGGCGTGTCGCCCGAGACGCTGGAGGTGCTGCGCCCCTACGCCACCTTGCTGCCGCTGGTGGGCAATGCGCCCACGCCGGTCAACGTCAACACCGCCAGCGCCGAAGCCATTCACGCCGCCGCGCCCAGCCTCAACCCCGCGCAGGCCCAGCGCCTGGTGGTGCAGCGCGACAGCGGCACCTTCCGCAGCCTGGAGGCCATCCGCCAGGCCGCGGGCGTGACCGCCGACGCCAACATCGGCTGGCTCAGCGTCACCTCCGACTTCTTCGAAGTGCGTGGCCGCCTGCGCCTGGACGACGTGGCGCTGGAAGAAATGGCCGTCGTGCAGCGCATCCGCAGCCCGCGCAGCGTGCGCACCCTCTGGCGTCAGCGCACCGCCCTCACCATGCCCGTGGGCGCAAGTGCCCATCCATAAGAGATGAGCTGCTTGCGTACGATTTAAATCACTTTCAGATTCAAAAATATCTGAAAGTGATTTAAATCGTACGCAAAAAGCTATCATAAATAAAATACCCCTCTGACAGCACGCGCCCCACCCGCCCTCGCCCTGCCCGCATCCGCCGCGACACACGCCGCCCCTACAATGCGCCCCACCCCGCCATGAGCCTGCTGCTGATCACCCTTCCGCCCGGTGCGCCGGGCCTCTACCCCTGGGCCACGTCCACCGACGGCCAGACCCTGGCCGAACACGGCAGCGCCCCCGTCGGCCTGCTGCCTGCGGCCGGGCGCGGCGTGGAAGTGGTGGCCATGGCCGCGGCCAGCCAGGTGTCGTGGCACCGCGTGCCGCTGCCGCGCGGCGTCGGCCCCGGCTCTCCGCGCCTGCGCGCCGCGCTCGCCGGCCTGCTGGAAGACCAGCTCCTCGACGACCCCGAGCAACTGCACTTCGCCCTCGACCCCGACGCCAGCGCCGGCAGCATGGCCTGGGTGGCCGTGTGCAACCGCGCCTGGCTGGGGGCCCACATGAAGGCACTCGACGCCGCGCAGCGCCCCGTCACCCGCATCGTGCCCGAGCTGCGCCCGCGCGACGGCGACCTGCGCATGATCGTCATCGGCGACCCCGACCGCCCGCAGGTGCTCATGAGCGGCAGCACCGTGCCCGGCGGCGCGCAGGCCCTGCCGCTCACGCCAGGCACGCTCGCCCTGCTCGACACCGCCAGCCTCGCCGCCGACACCGACGCCGAAAGCAGCGGCCGCCCCCGGCTGGAGCTGATGGCCGAGCCTGCCGTGGCCGAGCTGGCCGAGCACCTGCTCGGCCGCCGCGTCACCATCCACCAGCCCCCCAAGCGCCTGCTGGCCGCCAGCCGCTCCGCGTGGGACCTGGCCCAGCTCGACCTCACCCGCACCGGCAGCGCCCGCGCCGCCAAGCGCGTGGGCGCCTTCTGGCGCGACTTCGTGCACGCCCCCCTGTGGCGGCCCGCGCGCTGGGGCATCGCGCTGCTGCTCGTGGCCAACCTCGTCGGCCTCAACCTCTGGGCCTGGCGCACCCAGGCCGAGCTGCACACCCGCCGCACCCAGGTCAGCGCCGCGCTCACCGACACCTTCCCCCACGTGCGCGTCGTCGTCGACGCCCCCGTGCAAATGGGCCGCGAAGTGGCCGCCCTGCGCCAGTCCACCGGCGCGGCATCGGCGCGCGACATGGAACCCATGCTCAGCGCCTTCGGCCAGGTGGCCCCGCCCGGCGCCACACCCACCGGCATCGAATTCACCGCCGGCGAGCTGCGCGCGCGCGGCCTGGCACTGCCCGCCAGCCAGCTCGCCGAAGGCACCCAGCGCCTGCGCCCGCTCGGCTACGCCCTGCGCACCGAAGGCGACGTGCTCGTGCTGCGCCAGGAGGCCACGCCATGAGCGCCACCCCCGCCAGGCCCGCCGCCAAAGCCGCCGGCAAACCCTCTGCCACGTCCGCCGCCGCCCAGCCCGGCCGTCTGGCCGCCACCTGGGCCGGCATGGCCGCGCGCGAGCGCCGCCTGGTCGCCATCGCCGCCACCGTCGTCGGCCTGGCCCTGCTCTGGTGGCTGGGCCTGGCCCCCGCGCTGCACACCCTGCGCCAGGCCCCCGCCCAACGCGCCGCCCTGCAAGCCGAAGGCCAGCAGATGCAGCGCCTCAAAGCCGAAGCCGACGCCCTCAAAGCCATGCCCCGCATGGCCCAGAACGAAGCCCTGCGCGCCCTCGAAACCGCCGCCCGCGAGCGCCTGGGCACCGGCGGCCAGCTCAGCGTGGTGGGCGACCGCGCCAACGTGCAGCTCAAGGACGTGCCCGCCCAGGCCCTGGCCGACTGGCTCTCCGACGCCCGCGTCAACGCCCGAGCCACCCCCGTGGAAGCGCGCCTGACCCGCAGCGGCGACACCGCCCCCGGCGCCCCCGTGCACTGGAGCGGCACGCTCTCGCTCAGCCTGCCCGCGCCATGAGCTTTCTGCGCCGCCGCCAGAGCGATGGCCTCACCCCCAGTGACGCCCGCAGCGCCCGCGCCCCCTGGGCCTGGGCGCTGGTGGGTGCCCTGCTGGGCCTGGCCGCCGTGCTGGCCGCCACCGCCCCCGCGCGCTGGCTGGCCAGCGGCCTGGCGCGCGCCACCGGCGGCATGGTGCTGCTCACCGAGCCGCAAGGCAGCCTCTGGAACGGCTCCGCCCGCCTCATCCTCACCGGCGGCGCCGGCAGCCAGGACAGCACTGCCCTGCCCGGCCGCCTGCAATGGCGGCTGCGCCCCGGCCTGGGCCATGCGCAGGCCGCCATCACCGCCGACTGCTGCACCCCCAGCGGCCCGCTGGGCCTGCGCGTCAGCCCGCGCTGGGGCGGCGCGCGCGTGGCGCTGGCCGACGCGCAATCGCTCTGGCCCGCCGCCGTGCTGAGCGGCCTGGGCACCCCCTGGAACACCATCCAGCCCGAAGGCGAGCTGACCCTGGGCACGCAAGGCCTGAGCGCCGACTGGGTGTCCGGCCGCCTCAGTCTGGCGGGCCGTGCCGACATCACCGCACGGCACATGTCCTCGCGCCTGTCCACGCTGCGGCCCATGGGCTCTTACCAGGCGCAGATCACCGGCGGCGACGCCGTGGCCCTCAGCCTCAGCACGCTCGAAGGCGGGCTGCGCCTGTCCGGCAGCGGCCAGTGGGTCGGCGCGCGCCTGCGCTTCACCGGCGAAGCCACCGCCGCCCCCGGGCTGGAAGCGCAGCTCGCCAACCTGCTCAACGTCATCGGCCAGCGCCAGGGCGACCGGGCCATCATCTCTTTAGGCTAGGCTTTTCAAAGCTGCGCCAAGTTGTTGTTTTTTATGCAATTTTTCAAGCCTACCGGGCCTGCTGCCCGCCCCCTGCGCCACGCCCCTGCTACAGTAGCCGCAGCCTGCCGACACATTTGCTCACCAGCAGGCCTCGCCTGCCATGCCCACCCCCCCTCCCCTGCCGCCTGCTGGCGCTGCCGCCTGACCCGTGCCATGAGCTACTGGGGACAAACCATGGCCGCCGCCACGCTGCTCAGCCTGGCCACCTGGGCCCAGGCCCAGGCCGCCATTGGTGCCATCACCGGCATGCAGCAGGACGGCCGCGACGTGGTGCGCATCGACTTCACCGGCCCCGCCGACGTGCGGCCACACAGCTTCGTGCTCGGCTCGCCGCCGCGCATCGCCATCGACCTGCCCGGCGTCACCGCCGGCACCATCGGCCGCAGCGTGCCGCTGGCGCAAGGCAACATCCGTGGCGTGCGCCTGGCCTCGGCCGACGGCCGCACGCGCGTCGTGCTTGACCTGCTCGAACCCACCGCCTTCAGCACCGAACGCGACGGCAACGCCCTGCTGCTGAAGCTGGCGCCCAGCGCACCCGTGTTCGACACCGCCGCGCCCCCACCCGCCCAAGCCGTGCAGCTGGCCCAGGCCACGCCCCCCGCCCCTGCCGCCGCACCACGCGTGCGCGCCAACCGCAGCGCCGCCGACGCCCCGCCCGCACGCGGCAGCGTCACGCTCGACTTCGCCAACGCCGAGATCGACGCCGTGGCCCGCACCATGGCCACCATCACCGGCCGCAACGTGGTGGTGGACCCGCGCGTGAAGGGCACCATGACGCTCACCAGCACCACGCCCGTCTCGTCTGACGAGGCCATGCGCCTGTTCTCGGCGCAGCTGCGCACGCAGGGCTTCGCGCTGGTGGAAAACGCCGGCCTGTACATCGTTGTCCCCGAGGCCGAGGCCAAGCTGCAAAGCGGCGCCGTCTCCGCCGGTGCGCCACGCGCAGCGGGCGGGCAAATCGTCACGCAGATCTTCCGGCTCACGCACGAAAACGCCAACAGCCTGGTGCCCATCCTGCGCCCGCTCATCAGCCCCAACAACACCATCAACGTCAACCCCGGCACCAACGCGCTGGTCATCACCGACTACGCCGACAACCTGCAGCGCCTGGGCCGCATCATTGCCGCGCTGGACGTGTCCAACGCCACCGGCATGGACATCGTGCGCCTGCGCCACGCCGTCGCCGCCGACCTGGCGCCCCTGGTGGCGCGCCTGCTCGAATCCGGCGGCAGCGGCGCGCCCGTGGCGGCCCCCCCCTTGCCCGGCCAGCCCGGCGCACCCATGGCGGCCCTGGCGGCCGCAGGCGGCGGCGACGGCTACCGCACCACGCTCGTGCCCGAGCCGCGCAGCAATGCCATCATCGTGCGCGCGGCCAACCCCGCGCGGCTGGCGCTGGCACGCACGCTGATCGAACAACTCGACCAGCCCCCCCACGTGCGCCCCGACGGCGGCAGCGGCAACATCCACGTCGTCTACCTGAAAAACGCCGACGCCACCAAGCTCGCCGTCACCCTGCGCGCCGCGCTGGCCGCGCTGCCCGGCCAGCAAGGTGCCGGTGCCCTGGGCAGCACAGGCACGGGCAGCACGGCCACCGCGCCCACGGCAGGCGCCCTGGGCGGCGGCGCGGCGCAAGGCGGCGCCGCTGCCGGCAGCAGCCTCACCACCGGCCCCAGCATCAACGCGGCAGCCGGCAACCAGCCTTCCACCGGCGGGCAGATCCAGGCCGACCCGGCCACCAACTCGCTCATCATCAGCGCGCCCGAGCCGGTGT
>JAUNTQ010000097.1 GCA_030538605.1 Pseudomonadota bacterium | reverse complement strand
GTCATGCGCTCGCCAGAGCGCAGTCATTCGTCATCGCGCACCGCTGGCGTTTCATACCATGCGGGTAGTGCGCAGCGCTATGGATAACTGAAATGAAACATGACTTCGCTGCGCTCCATGACTGGCGCTGGCGCGCCATGACAAATGACAAATGCATCGTGCACACCGATGTCGCGAGTCATTTGTCATGCGCTCGCCAGAGCGCAGTCATTCGTCATCGCGCACCGCTGGCGTTTCATGCCATGCGGGTAGTGCGCAGCGCTATGGATAACTGACATGGACATCACCGACGCCCGCTATCTGACGCGGGATGAACTCAACCACCGCCTGGCCGAACGGCAGGCGCACCTGGCCGCCGTGGCCGCCGAGCTGAAGGCCGAGCTGTATGGCATCGACGAGGTGATCGACCGCGTGATCGACGCGGTGCGCGCCTGGTACGTGCTGCCGGAGATCATCACGCGCCCGCCCATCGTGTGCCTGTGGGGCCTGACGGGCACGGGCAAGACGCAGCTCACGCGCCTGCTGGCGCGCAAGCTGGGTTTTTACGACCGCTTCGTCGAAGTGCAGATGGACGGCTTTTCCAACGGCGCGGGCTGGTACACGCCCGACTCGCTCTCGGCCATGCTGGGCGAGTCGGGCATTGCCGAGGGGCAGCCCGGCATTCTGCTGCTGGACGAGTTCCAGCGCTACCGCACCATCGACAGCAAGGGGGCCGACCTGAAGGTGGAGCGCTACCAGGACGTGTGGGCGCTGCTGTCGGACGGGCGTCTGTCGCCCGCGCTGGCGTTTCTGGCCAAGCTGGAGTTTCGCCTGGCCTCGGCCCAGTTCGACGCCGAGCGCCGCGCCGAAGACAGCGCGGCCAGCGCCGATGACGCCGACGCCACCAAGCCCGCCAAGACACCGCGCTTTCAGCTCGACGCCTGGGACGCGCGCGAGCTGAAAAACGCGCTGAAGCTGACCGAGCCGCTGACCGAGATCATGGCCTGGCCACCGACCGAGGTGCAGGCGCGCGTGCAGGCTTTTCAGCGCGACGCGCACCGCTGGGAGACGGACTATTCGCGCCTCTTGATCTTCGTGACCGGCAACCTGGACGAGATGTACGAGCACATCGCGCAGAGCGTGGAAGACTGCGACACCGATGCCGACGTGTTCCATGCCATGAGCCGCAAGCTCTCGGTCATCGACGTGAAAAAGGCGCTGGCCCAGCGCTTTCGGCCCGAGCAGGTGGCGCGGCTGGGCAACCAGCACGTCATCTACCCCTCGCTGCCGCGCGCGGCCTACCAGCGCCTGATCGCCGCCGCGGCCGAGCGCTATGCGCACGAGCTGCACGAGCGCTCGGGCGTGCGCCTGTGCGTGCAGCCTTGCGTGCTGGGCGAGATTTACGACAACGCCGTCTTTCCCGCGCAGGGCACGCGGCCCGTGTTCTCCACCGTGCACGCCATTCTGGGCGGCACGCTGGTCAACGCCGCGCTGTGGGCCATCGAGCAGGGCGTGCCACCCGGCACCGTGCTGCCCGTGGCGCTGGGCGACGACCGGCGCCACCTGCGCGTGCAGTGGCAGGGCACCTGTCAGGCGCTGCCCGCCAACTTCGAGCTGCACGGGCTGCGCCAGCGCGCCTCGCCCGACTTCCGCGCCCTGCTGGCCGTGCACGAGGCCGGCCACGGGCTGGTGTATGCGGTGCTGATGGGGCGCGCGCCGCAAGAGGTGCGCATCAACGTCGCCTCGTTCAACGGCGGCTACGTGCGCGTGGACGACGAGAAAGCCTGGTCGCGCCGCATGTGGCTGGACGACATCTGCGTGAGCCTGGCCGGGCGCGCCGCCGAGCAGCTGGTGTTTGGCCCCGGCGCCTGCACCAGCGGCGCCGAGCACGACCTGCGCCGCGCCACCGCCGATGCCACGCGCCACGTGCGCCACCTGGCCTTCGGCACCCGGCTGGGCCGCACCGACGTGAGCACCAGCAGCGAAGAAAACCTCAACACCGACGTGGCCCCCACCAACGCCGAAGCCGAGGCCCTGCTGCAAGCCGAAATGGCCCGCGCCACCGCCCTGCTGCAAACGCACGCCAGCGCCTTCCGCCGCCTGGTGACGCAGCTGCTGGCCGACGGCCACGTGCCCGCTGCCGACTTCGCCCAGGTCACCGGCCTGCCCGTGCAGCCCCCCAGCGACGCGGCCACGGCCACCGGGCCGGAGCCCTGGCATGCACGCTGGCTGGCGTTTGCGCGGCAGGGAGAGGCGATGACAACCGTTGGATAAAACAAAAGCATAGCTTTTTGCGTATGTTATAAAACAATTTCAGATATAAAACATAATTTAACTTAGGTATAACGTACGCAAACAGCTACTTATTTTGATATATCTAAACCCAAGAATAATCAGATGCTTATTGCTCCCTCCCCCGCTGGGGGAGGGTTGGGGTGGGGGCCAACCACGGTGGATTTATCAAAGGTGGTCAGCCCCCATCCCAGCCTTCCCCCAACGGGGGAAGGAGCCAACAGCCAAAACGGCTATCGGCTTATTTATGGGATTGGCTATAAATCCACAAGAATGGTGAAAGCACCCATTGGCGCGGCCCGGCCTCAGCCCATCGAGAACTTGGTGCCGGCCACGCGGATGCCCCAGATCAGCTCGACCAGGGCGCGGTTGTTCAGCAGCGGCTCGCCGCCGAGGATGAGCCAGTAGCCCACGCCGTCCACCCAGAACAGCATGAAGGTGGTGGCCGGCAGCAGCATGTCGATGCCCTCGTGGAACGACACGGCGCGGCCCGTGCCCTTGAAGCCGCGCTGCTTTTGCCGCGCCACGAAGTCGAAGAAATCCGCCGCCGCCACGCACAGCGTGTCGGCCTCGTCCTGCGAATAGCCCACGCGCGCCAGGCAGAAGCCGTCGTCGGAGGCCAGCGCCGCCATGCGCGCACCCGACAGGCCGGCGATGGCGTGCGGCAGGTAGTTGTCCAGCCGCACGTCGGGCGCGCGCAGCTCGCGCGCCACCTCGTGCACCCAGCCTTCGTGCAGCGCGCGTGCCAGCAGCACGCGGCGCTCGGGCGCCTGCGCCAGCCACACGGCGCGCCGCAGCGACGCGCCGCGCGGCATCAGCGTCTGCAGCATGGCGCAGGTGTCATCGGGCACCTTGTCGGCAAAGGCCCGCAGCGCCCCGGCGGGCGTGAGCATCAGGTGCGGATCGCCCCCGACCTCGTGCACGCCGTCTTCCGCCACCTCATTCATCGCATCTTCCCCTTGCCAGACAAAAGCCCATCACGGACCCGATTTCCCCCACGCGAGGCCCTTCGCGGGCACCCATGGCCGGGCTTGCACCGGCCATCGGGTGCGTCCCCCCTCAGGGGGGAAGGCGCCGAAGGCGACTCAGGGGGGCGTGTCGTTAAACGGGTCAATGCCATAAATCAGCGCCTTGACCAGCGTGGCCATGTGCGCGCGGCTGCGCGCGTCGGTGTCCATGGCGATGGGCGGCAAGCCCATGCGCACCAGCTCGCGCGAGATGAGCTGGCGCGCCTGCCAGCCGCCGTCCTCGGCGTGGGTGATGCCCACCACCAGCGCGCTGCGGTCGATGAAGTCGCGAAACTCGCCCACGTAGGTGTGCAGGTCGGCCACCGGGTCGGGCGCGGTGGCCCGCAGCATCAGCACCAGGCCCAGCGCGTTCTCGGTCAGGATGTCCCACATGAAGTCGAAGCGCTTTTGCCCCGGCGTGCCATACAGGCGCACCTGGTCGCCGCCGGGCAGCTTCATCAGGCCGTAGTCCATGGCCACGGTGGTGGTTTTCTTCAGGCGCTGAACCTCGTCGGAAGCGTTGGCCTCGGTGCGCACGACGTCAATGTCCGACAGCGACTGGATGGCCGTGGTCTTGCCTGCCCCCACGGGGCCGGCGAACACGAGTTTGTAGATGGATGCCATGAGTGGGCGATGAAAGAAAGCTCAGAACAGCTTGTCGAGCAGGGATTTGAAAAAGCCCCGCCGCGCGGCCACCTGCGGCGCGGCGGCGGCGGCAGCAGCAGCGGAGGGCACAGCCGCAGGCCGCGCGGCAGCGGTCGCGGGCTGGCGCGTGAGCACCGCCAGGCCCGAGAGAATGCACAGCACCGCAAAGCGGTACACGTCCTGCTCGTGCCCCGGAAATGCGCGCGCCAGATCGGCCACGGACTGCGGCCCGCGCGCGCAGATGGCGGCCAGTTGCACATCCATCGGCCCCACGTCGGCCAGCACGGTGAAGTTGGGAAAGCCGCGCAGTTGCAGCACCAGATCGGCGGCGGGCGTGAGCGGCGCGTGCCTGAGCGCATCGCCCGCCAGCTCCCACGCGATCACGTCCAGCGGCTTTTGCGCGCGCTGGAACCTGCCGCCAAAGCGCTGGCGCACGGTTTCTTCCACCTCGTCGGCAGGCAGCGGCGCCACGCTCACGCTTTGCAGCACGGCGGGGGTGCGCAGCGTTTTCAGCAGCGTGGGCACGGGCAGGCCGCAGGCCATCCAGCCCTGCCGCGCGTGCACGACGAAGGCCGCCTCGCCACCCACGCGCAGCAGCTGCGCGCCAGGGTGCGAGACGAGCTGCCCCACCAAGCGGATCAGCGGCTGCTCGGCCAGCGGCGCGAACGCCGCCAGCACGGCCTTCAGGCCGCCCTCGCCCACCCCCACCTCGCCGCTGTCCACCAGGCGGACCACTGGCGGGGCCAGCGGGGGCACGGCCACCGCCGGCGTGGCAAGCGCGGGCGCGGCGGGCGCTGGGCCGGGGGCTTTTTCGGGCGCCTTTCGCGCTTTCTCCGTCAGCTTTGCCGCGACCTTCTCCACGGTTTCCACGGCTTTCACGGCTTTGTCAGGGGTTTTTTCGAGCGCCCTTTCGGGAATGTTTGGCGGCGGTGCGGCGGCCTTGAGCCGGTCGGCCAGCGCCATGGCGCGGCGCCAGGCAGGTACGGGAGCCTCGGCGGCAGGGGACGGCGCAGGTGTGGACGCTGACGCGGGCGTGTGCTTCACCGGCGCGGGGATCGGGGGCCTGGGCGGGGGCGACACGGCGGCGGCCGACGCATGCAGCCGCTTCAGCGCATCAAGCATCACGGCGCTGGTGTAGGGCATGGTGACCCACGCCAGTTGCTGGCCAGAGGCAAGCGCCAGCGGCTGCTCCAGCCAGCCGCCACCGCCGCCCCAGACCAGCAGCACGGCGCTGCGGCCGGACAGAAACGCCAGCAGCCGCGTCTCGTGCTCGGGCGTGTGCCGCCGCATGCCCAGGCCGAACAGATCCACCACGCAGGCGCCGCAGGCGCGCGCGGGCGCGGTCTGCTCGGGCACGCCCAGGTTCAGGCTGCGCGGCAGGGTGATGGCGCGCTGCTCGCGCCAGTGCATGCCGGCCATGATCTCGATGGCCGCGGCCTCGTGATCGGTCAGGCCGGCCAGCAGAAGGTCTTTCGCGTGCATGCTCATGTGTTTTTCTCTCCCGGTTGCACGCCGTTCTGAAGCACCGCCGACACCGCGTCCCAGCGCGCCGGCAGCGCCCTGCCCTCGCGCGCCAGCGCGCGCCGCACCAGCATGAAGGCCAGCGCGTCACCCGCGCCCTCGCAGTGCGCGAGAAACGCGTCCTCGGCCGCCGCGTCGCCCGCCAGCAGCGCGGCGATGGCGCGCGCATCGTCCACCCCCACCAGCAGCGCGCGGCGCGGCACGTCCAGCGAAGGCATGGCCAGCACGCAAAAGCGCGTGGCCAGCGGCGTCACGCGCGGCAGCCGCTGCCCTCGGTCCGCCAGCGCGGCAAAGGCGCGCACCACGAAGGGTGCCAGCCGCTCGGCCACGGCCGGGCGGCGCAGCAGGCGTTGCATGAGCTGGGTGAACGCGGCATCGGGCTGGCAGGCGTGCAGCATGTCGGCCAGCGCGCCCTGCACCGGCTCGGTGCCGGGCAGCGCGCAGGCGGCCATCACGCGCGCCTCGTGCGCAGCGGCATCGGCCGGCACGCGCAGCACCTGGCGGCCATGCTGGCGAAAGCGCTCGCGCGCGGACAGTGACCGTGCCTGCGCCACCACCCTCAGCTCAGCAGCGTGTCCATCAGGTCGATCATGAACTCGGCGTCTTCCTCGCTCATGGGCTCGAAGCCGCCGGGCATGCCCAGCTCGTCCAGCACGGGCTGGCCGTCAGCGGTGCCAGCCAGCGACACCAGCGCTTGCAGCAGCTTGGGCGCTTCGGCCTGCATGCGCGGGTGGGTGAGCAGCACGTGGGTGATGTCGGCCAGCTGGCTCTCGATCAGGGGTTTGAGCTGCGTGCGGGTCAGGCGCGAGAGCGAGTGGTAGGCGTCGGCCAGGAAGAAGCTGGCATCGACCTCGCCCTTGATGGCCATGCGCGCGGCGGCCTGGTAGGTGTCCACCATCTGCCACTGCACGTCGCCTTCGGCCAGATCGGCCGCCTCCAGCAGGCGCAGGCCGATGAGCTTGACGTCCTTGTTGTCGGTCAGCGCAATCCTGCAGCCGGGCTTGAGGTCTTCGACCGTGTTGGCTGCGGCATTGGCGCTGGTGGCGATGACCATTTCGTCGGGCTTGCCCACGGGACGCGCGATGGCCTGGTAGCCGCTTTCGCGCACCATGGCGGCAGCGTCGAAGGGGTTGGCGTACACGGCGTCGGCCTTGCCATCGGCGATCAGCTGCGCCTGCTCGGCGGCGGTGGCGGGGGTGAGCAGATGCAGGCTCAGGCCCGAGCGCTTTTGCAGCACGGTGTTGAGCAGGTGCCAGCCGGCAAAGCGTTCGGGCGCGAAGTCGGGGGCGATGATGAGGTTCAGTGTCATGCGGCACTCCCTTCGGTGGCGAGCCATTGCTTGTAGAGGGCCGTCAATTCCTCGATCTTCTTGCGCGAGGGCTTGCGGCGCACCGAGGTGTAACCCACCGTCTTGCCGCCGCGCACGTTGGGCACGGCGGTGGCATAGACCCAGTAGTGCGAGCCGTCCTTGCACAGGTTCTTCACGTAGCCGTGCCACTTCTTGCCGGCCTGCACCGTCGCCCACAAGTCCTTGAAGGCCGCGCGGGGCATGTCGGGGTGGCGCAGGATGGCGTGTGGCTGGCCAATGAGTTCCTCGCGGCTGTAGCCGGAGAGCTCGACGAAGGCGTCGTTGGCGTGCGTGATGCGACCGTCGAGGTCGGTGCGCGAGATGATCAGGCGCCCATCGGGGTAAGGTATTTCGCGGTCGCTCACCTGCACGGTGCGCGCAGAGCCGTCGTTGTAGGTGTGCTCGCGCGCGTGTACCGCGTCCGCAGCAGGCTGCATGGGGGGAAAGTTCATCGCGGCGCCCCGTCAGATCAGCTTGGACAGCGCCTCGGCGGCGCGCTTGATGTCCAGAAACAGCAGACCCAGCTTGGCGTTCTGCTTGGCCAGCACGGTGAGCACGGCTTCGGTGCCGGACGAGCTCATGATCACGTAGCCGCGCTCGCCTTGCAGCAGCACGCGCTCCAGCGTGCCGCGCGCCAGCTCGCGCGCGGCGCGGTCGCCCAGCGACAGCAGCGCGGCCGACATGGCACCCACCCGATCTTCGTCCATGCCCTGCGGCAGGGCCGAGGCGATCATCAGGCCGTCGGTGGAAATGAGTGCGGAAGCTTCCACGTCGGCGGAGGAGCCTTTGAGCTCTTCCAGCACTTGCTGAAACATGTCGGTGCGCATGGTGTATCAGTCCTTTTAAAGAGAGTGACCGGGCCCGCCATAGGGTGCGGCAGGGGGTATCCCATTGGAATACAAATCAAGCCTGCTGTGCGTGTGCTGCACCCACTCAACCGGCACGAACAAGGAATATTGCACGGAAGAAAACCACGGCGATCGGACGCCCATCCGCGTGCTGCATCGCGAACCAGTACATAAGTTCAAAAAGCTGATTCGCCATGAAAAACCTTGCAGCCACGCGCAACGGGGCCGCTCGTGCGTGAGCCTGCGGCGCCTGCTTCAAGGGGAAGCTTTTCGGCTGACAAGGCCCGGCTGCCGGGCTTCGTCGCGCCTGGCGGCCGTGTCGATCAGGTCAACGGCAAGGCCTGCCGCACGCGTGGGGCAGGTGCTGGCTCATCGGCAAGAACGGGTTCACAAACCCAGCAGCCGCGCCAGCCAGCCCTTGCGCCGGTTTTGCTCTTCCAGCTCTTTCAGCACTTCGGCCTTGATCTGCGCCTTGGTGCTGCTGCGCTCGTCCACGGCCATGCGCTGGTAGGCCTGCACCGAATCGATGTAGCCGTGGTCTTCGTTGCGGATGTGGTTGAACAGCCAGCGCGAGAGCATGCCGTGCAGCTCGTCGGTCACGTCTTCGCCGCCGTCGAAGCGGCTTTGCATCTCGGCCACCTTGCGGGTGAACAGCTGGTGAACCTTCTTGTGCGGGCCGCTGAAAAGGTAGCCGGCGTTTTCCATCAGCTCTTCCTCGAACGCGAAGTGGGAGATGGTGTAGTCCACCATCTCGGCAATCACCTCGCCCAGCGCGGCCCGGTCATGCGTCTCGCGCAGCGTGTGCAGCTGGTTGATGTAATCGACGATGCGCCGATGTTGAACGTCGATTTCCGAAATCCCCGTGTCCAGCTCCGGCACCCATTGAAGAATCGCCATGGCATGTTTCCTTCGACAAATGCCAGCGAGTATGGGCGCGCGTCTTGTAGCCCTATTTGATTAGCATCAATTTTGTCTCCCCCTGACGCCGCACCCCGCCAGCGAAGGCTCCCGCGCCAGACCAGCACATGGTTTTGCCCTTGGCCCTCACTGCGGCTGGTACTGCGCCAGCCGCGCGGTGTCGGCGATGTGGATGTCGCGCTTGTCCACCTGAATCAGCCCTGCCGCTTCCAGCTCGTGCAGCACGCGCGAAAAATACTCGGGCGTGAGCGACAGGCGCGATGCGATCGCCGCCTTGCTGACGGGCAGCGACACGGTGATGGCTTCGGTGGCGACCTCGTCCTCGGCCATGCGGTCGCCCAGCAGGTAACCGATGACGCGCTGCACGCCGCTGTGCAGCGCATACGCCTGCACGTCCTTGATAAGCCCATGCAGCCGCCGCGACAGCCCTGCCAGCATGCGCAGCGAAAAATCGGGGCTGAACTGGATCTCGTGCAGCACCACCGCCTTGTCCACGGTCAGCACGAGCGAATCGGTCAGGGTCTGCGCCGACACCACATAAGGCACGCCGAGAAACATCACTGCTTCGGCAAAGCTCTGACCGGGGCCGCACAGCTCGATGACTTTTTCGGTGCCCGCCGGCGAGATGGCGAACAGCTTGACCTGGCCCATCACGGTGACGTGAAACTCGCTGCACGGCTCTCCCATGCGGAAAATCAGCCGGCCGCGCTCCATGCGGCGCAGCTGGCAGCCAGCGGCCAGGCGCGTCAGCTCGTCCTCGCGCATGCTGGAAAACAGCGGCAAGGTGCTCAGATAACGGGGAAGGTTGAACTTGTCGAGATCCACGGCAGGCTCGGTGCAGGCGCGCCAGACAGGCGCGCACCAGAAAGGGGCAATCGCCGAGTCTATCTGGACGCCGCCGTCAGCCGGATGTAGACCTGCGTGAGCGCGCGCGCCAGCTGCTCGGGCCGGTGCACCAGCGCAAAGCCCTGCGCGCCAAAGAGGCGCGGCAGGTACTGGTTGGCCTCCTGGTCGATGGTCACGCAAAACGGCACCAGCCCGGCCTGGCGCGCTTCCAGCACGGCGTGGCGGGTGTCCTCCAGCCCGTGGCGGCCTTCGTAGTGGTCGAGGTCGTTGGGCTTGCCGTCGGACAGGATGAGCAGCAGGCGCTGGCGCTCGGGCCGCTCGCCCAGGCGCCGCGTGCCGTAGCGGATGGCCGCGCCCATGCGGGTGTAAAAGCCCGGCTTGATGGCGGCCACGCGGTCGTGCGCGGCGTCGTCCCAGGCTTCGGCGAAGCGCTTGAGTTCGTGGATGCGCACGGCGCGGCGCACCGATGAAAAGCCCAGCATCTCGAACGGATCGCCCACGCCTTGCAGCGCATTGCCGAACACGATCAGGCTGTCGCGCACCAGGTCGATGACGCGCGCGGTCTGCGTGGCGTAGGCGTCGGTCGACAGCGACAGATCGGCCAGCATCAGCGTGGACAGGCTGCGCTCTGCGCGCGCGCGGCGCGAGAAGATGGCGGGCGATTCGCCGTGCGGGTGCCGTGCGTCGCTGCGGTCGACCTGGTGGCGCACCCAGGCGTCCAGATCCAGCTCGTCGCCCTGCGTCAGCCCGTGCTGCCAGCGCGGCGCGGCGCGCAGGGCCTCGAAGCGGCGGCGCACCTGGCGCGATGCGCTTTTCAGGCGCTGCGCCAGGGCGGCGCCGGCATCGGTGGCGTCATCGTCGGCCGCGCGGTGGCGCAGGCGTTGCGCGCGGCAGCGGCCCGGCACCAGGCGCGCGGTTTTTTCGTCCCACTCGGGCAGCGGCTCGCCCTCGCCCACCGGCAAATCGTCGGCGCTGGCGCTGGGCAAATCCAGATCGAACTTGATGCGCGCGGCCAGCGTCTCGCCGGGCTTGCGGTGCGCCAGGTGCAGCATCTCCATGTCGTCGGCGACCTCGCTGTAGTCCTGGTTGTCCTCGTCGTCGCCGGTGCGGTTGACGCGCACGAACTCGCTCCAGCTCAGGATGGATTCGGCGCGGAAGAACATCATCAGCCCGTCTTTGCTGGTGGTGTCTTCGCTGCGCTCGGCGCGGCGGCG